>CAIVDH010000025.1 GCA_903904635.1 uncultured Burkholderiales bacterium
AACAAGCGATGAAGTTGGCGCAGCGTCAAAGAAACGACGTCGCCGTGGTGGTCGTGGACGCATTAAAAATAGTGATGCTGAAAACGCAGATTGAAAAATCGGTACTGGCTTATGTTGGTATTGGTGCCAATCTAGGCAATACCACGCAAACTGTATCGTTGGCGATTGCTGCTATGCAGGCGATACCACACACTACATGGAAGGGCAGCTCATCACTGTTTGCAAGCGCACCAGTTGATGCCACAGGAGATGATTTTATAAATGCAGTAGTGGCACTCGATACCCGGCTTGAAGCTGAAGAACTACTCTTACAGTTACAAAAAATTGAGTTGCAATTCGGTCGCGAAAGATCAACCAGAAATGCGCCACGCACGCTAGACCTGGACTTGCTAATTTATGGCAACGAGGAAATCATGAGTGAAACGCTGCATGTGCCGCATCCGCGCATGACAGAGCGTGCATTTGTTTTGCAACCTTTACTAGAACTGAACAATAAAATTGAAATCCCGGGCAAAGGACAAGCCAACCAATATTTGGCTGCCGTGGAAGATCAGATCATCCATAAACTCGCTGCCATAACAAGTCCGGCCAAAGATTAAAATCTAACGCTGTAAATATCTGAATTAGCTAAATGCACTTCCCTATCATTGCCGATTATGATGATCGATAAATACCGATATATAGTTGTAGAAGGACCTATAGGTGCGGGCAAGACTAGCCTTGCCCGCAGGATTGCCGCAAGTCTGGGCGCACAGACATTGCTGGAGCAGCCAGAAGAAAATCCATTTCTTGAACGTTTTTATCGTGATGCAAAACGTTATGCTTTACCGACGCAGATGTTTTTTTTATTTCAACGTATGAATCAATTACGCGATTTAGCACAGGTTGATTTATTTTCTGCACCAGTGGTGTCGGATTTTTTGATCGACAAAGATCCTATCTTCGCTGCACTGACGCTAGACGACGATGAGCTAAATCTATACAGGCAGCTATATGATCATTTTAGTTTGTCATCGCCACGTGCTGATCTGGTGATCTATTTGCAGGCAACACCCGCCACATTGGCAGATCGCATCAAGCGACGCGGTGTGAGCAGCGAAGCAGATATTTCTGAAACATATCTGGATCGTGTTTGTAAAAGTTATAGCCGGTTTTTTCATCACTATGAATCATCACCACTATTAATCGTCAACACAGAACACTTAAACCCGATAGAGCATAGCGAAGATTTTGATTTGCTCATGAAGCGCATTGCCAGCATGCGTGGCAAACGGGAATTTTTCAGCCGTGGAGAATAATCATGTCAACCTATCTGCAAAGCAGTGAAGGTAAGCCTAGTCCCAAAAAAACCATTAGCGTATTAGCAGGAATGCGACGCGATGGCGAAAAAATTGCGATGCTTACCTGTTATGACGCCAGTTTTTCTGCCTTGATGGCAGATTGTGGTGTAGATACGCTGCTTATCGGCGATTCATTAGGCATGGTATGTCAGGGACATGACTCCACCTTACCTGTGACAATTAGTGATATTGCGTATCACACTGCATGCGTAGCCCGAAGTAATCATTCGTCACTCCTTGTGGCTGATATGCCTTTTGGCAGCTACGGTACAGCAGAACAAGCCTTTGAAAATGCAGCACAACTTATGCGTAGCGGCGCTCAAGTGGTTAAGCTGGAAGGTGGTGAATGGCTACTGCCGATAGTCAGATTTTTGGTGGCACGAGGCATACCGGTCTGCGCTCATCTGGGCCTGATGCCACAATCAGTACATCAGTTAGGCGGCTACAAAGTACAAGGTAAATCTGCACACTCTGCTGAACAGCTAAAAGCAGACGCCCTTGCGCTGCAAGCAGCTGGGGCAAGCTTGCTGGTACTGGAAGCAATTCCTGCAACACTGGCGCAAGAGGT
>CAIVDH010000026.1 GCA_903904635.1 uncultured Burkholderiales bacterium
ACTCGGCCGGACTGCAAGTCGATGTTGTTCAAATCAAATCAGGTGAGCAAATTTTCTCTGCCTATCGTGCGCAGCCCGCAGGTAAAAAAAATCTGCCGGTCATTTTGGTGGTTTCGGAAATTTTTGGTGTGCATCAGCATATCGCGGACATTGCGCGCCGTTTTGCCAAGCTCGGTTATCTGGCGATAGCGCCCGATCTGTTTGCGCGTCAGGGCGATCCATCTACTTACACAGCTATACCGGATTTACTTAAAAATATTGTGGCTAAGGTACCCGATGCGCAAGCCATGCAAGACCTCGATGCTTGCGTAACCTGGGCTAGTGAGCATGGTGGTGACATCAAGCGGCTGGGCGTGACAGGTTTTTGCTGGGGTGGCCGTATAACGTGGATGTATGCTGCCCACAATCCCAAAGTCCAAGCCGCTGTGGCCTGGTATGGCAAGCTGGTTAATGAGAAAAATACCTTGCAACCGCAGACGGCCATTGAGATCGCTCCCGATCTGCATATGCCGGTATTGGGCCTGTATGGCGGCAAAGACAACAGCATTCCGCAAGACACCGTAGAGCGCATGCGTGCGGCGCTGGCCACAGGCAGCAGCGGTTCCGAGATCGTTGTCTATCCAGATGCAGGGCATGCCTTTCACGCAGATTACCGGCCCAGCTATGCGGCCACTGATGCAAAAGATGGCTGGCTGCGTTGCGTAGGCTGGCTGCGCAAATTTGGGGTCTGAGTTCCTGAGTTGTGTGCCTACGCTGTTTGGCGAATTGCCCAAAGCCGCGCCCTATGGTCTAATCCGCAGGCTTTCACCCGCATGATCCGAGGCTAAAAATTAATACAACGCTGTCATCCATTTTGCTCGCCACCACGCTGGCCGGTCTGATCAGTATTTCTGCTGCTGCTTTTTTTTCGTATAGCCTGCTATCGAAAATGGTGGAGCGTCTAGTCAGCCTGTCGGTTGGCATATTGCTCTCCACTTCTTTGCTGCATGCGCTGCCTGAGGCGTTTGAGTCTGGTGCGAATGTGCATGCCTTGTTTGCCACGTTGCTGGCTGGGTTGTTGGGATTTTTTCTGCTTGAGAAATTCGCCATTCTGCGCCATTCGCATCATTATGAAGGTGATGGTCACGGACATGAGCATGGTCATGATGCGCATGAAGCCGGCAAATCAGGCTGGATGATTTTGGTTGGGGACAGTCTGCATAATTTCACCGATGGCATATTGATCGCCGCTGCGTTTCTGGCTGATCCCAAGCTGGGTCTGATCACGGCCATGGCCATCATCGCGCATGAAATACCGCAGGAGATCGGTGACTTCATCGTGCTGCTCAATGCCGGCTTCACCAAAACGCGCGCTTATGTCTATAACCTGATTTGTAGCCTGATGGCGGTGGTTGGCGGCTTGGTTGGTTATTTTGCGCTGGGCAGCGGCATGCATTTGATACCGTATGTACTGGTGCTGGCTTCTTCGGGATTTATCTATATTGCAGTCAGTGATCTGATGCCGCAAATGCAGCGCCGTGCAACGCTGCGCGAATCAGTGCCGCAATTTATTCTGATCGCGCTGGGCGTAGGTATTGTGCTGGTGCTCACGCATCAGTTTCATTTGCACTGAGCCTGCCACTGATCCTGAGTTAGTCTGCGCTGCCGGTCGCAACAGGCCTGGCCGGATCAGCTGACCATTCGCTCCATGAGCCAGGATATAACGCCGCGCCTGATAAGCCTGCAATCTCCATCGCCAACAGATTGACGCAGGCAGAAGCACCTGAGCCGCACTGCAGAATAGTTTTTTCAGGGCTGGTGATCAAGGCAGACAACTCGGTGCGTAACTGATCTGCAGGTTTGAAACGCCCATCCGCTTGCAGGTTATCTTTGAACCAGCGATTTTTCGCGCCCGGTATATGTCCTGCGACCGGATCGATGATTTCATTTTCGCCGCGAAAACGGTCTGCTGCGCGTGCATCCAAAATAATGCGTTCTGGTTGCGCCAGATTGCGCATCACATCTTCCACACTGACTGTAGGCACCAGCGATGGACGCAGAGTGATATTGCCGGGCTCCGGTGAGATTTTTCTGCTGGTCATAGTGAAGTCCATTGCCTGCCATGCTTGCAGGCCGCCATCAAGCAAAGCAACCTGGCTATGACCTACCCAGCGCAGCATCCACCACAAACGTGCAGCAAACATGCCGCCGTGTGCGTCATACACCACCACCAGTGAATCTGAATTAACGCCCCAGCTGCGTAAGCGCTCTATGAATTTTTCACGCGCAGGCAGTGGATGACGTCCGCGAAATTCGCCATGCGCGCCTGCTGTTTTATCAGACAGATCGATATCCAGATCAGCATGCTGGGCAACGGGTATATGGGAAGTGGCAAATGCGGCGGCGCCTGCGAGTGGGTCTTGCAAATCGGCGCGGCAGTCTAGTAGCACCAGTGCGGGGTTGCTTTGATTGTGAACAAGCTCATCGGCCGATATGAGTGTGGTGTAGGACATCAGAGTCTCCGGTTATTGCGCGAATTATAGAAGGTCGCTGCCATGCCACTTGCCAGAATAATACCTATCCCCAGCCAGCCGGACAAAGTCAGATGATCGCCCCAGATAAGCATACCCCAGATGCTGGAAAAGACGATGCCGGTATATTGCAGATTGGCTGTGACGAGCATCGCACCCAAACGATAAGCGCGGGTCATGGCGATTTGCGCGATGGTGGCAGTTAGTCCGATGGCAATTAACAATACAATTTCGGTGACGGAGACTGCATGCAGGATTTGCACATGCCCGGTTTGATACAGGCTGTCGGCCAAGCCGGTCAGTAAGCCGGCAATTAAGCCACTGGCAGAAAAATAAAATACGACTCTATATTCTGGCTCACCCAGTTGCCCGAGTTTTTTGACTTGTATATAAGCCAACGCAGAGAGCACGCCTGATATTAATGCCAGCAATCCGCCCAGCCATTGTTCTGCATGTATGGTGGGTTTGAGCAGCAGTGCTACGCCGACAAAACTAGTGAAGATCGCCGCAGCCAGACCCCATGCGAACTGACGCTGGCCCTGCCACCAGCCGACTGTAAATACGATGGCAGCGATCCAGATCGGTGCCATGTAGTTGAGTGTCATGGCGGTAGCTAATGGCAGTCTGGCGATGGAGAAAAACCATAGCCACAGCGCAGTTACGCCGATAAAGCCGCGCCATGCATGATGCCAAGGGAGGGTGGTGCGCAAGCTGCCGCGTTGTAGTTTGACCATCAAGGCAATTAACAGCATACCCACCACTCCGCGGCTCATGACAATTTCTGACGTGGAGCAGGTGGCCGATGCCAGTTTGACGCACACGCCCATGATGGCGAAAACGAAGCTGGCAAATAACATCCATAGTGATTGCATGCAGCGTCAGATCATTCGTGCATGCTGCACGATTAAAAACTCATTTGTTTGCGGTACCACTCATGGAAATGCTGCATGCCATCTTCCATCGGTGACTGATAAGGCCCCACTTCATTAACGCCACGGTCTAGCAATATGCGGCGGCCTGCATCCATGCGCAGCGCGATCTCGTCATCTTCAACGCAGGTTTCCATATAAGCGGCACGCTCGGCTGCAATGAATTCGCGCTCAAACAGCACGATTTCTTCCGGATAGTAGAACTCAACCACGTTCAAGGTTTTTTGCGGGCCTTGTGGCCAGACTGTGGAGACAGCCAGCACATGCGGATACCACTCGACCATAATGTTAGGGTAAAGCGTCAGCCAGATAGCGCCATGCGGCGGTGTTTCACCCTGACGGAAACGCAGCACTTCATCTTGCCATTTGCGATAAACGGGCGAGCCGGATTTTTGCAAGGCATGATTGACGCCTACTGTCTGCACACTAAAGCCGTCGCCGAATTCCCAACTTAGATCATTGCAGGTGACGAAATTACCCAAGCCTGGGTGAAAAGGCTCGACGTGATAATCCTCAAGATACACTTCGATGAAGGACTTCCAGTTGTAATCGCATTCATGGATTTCTATGTGGTCCAGCATATAGCCAGAAAAATCCAGATCTTTGGTAACGGCTAAATTTTTCAGCATCGCGCTGACATCGACGCTATTTTTTTCAAACAGCAGACCATTCCAGCTAGTCATATCTGTTTGCGAAAGATTGAGGCAAGGTGTTTCGCCAAAATGCGGCGCGCCGATTAATTCACCTTTGAGATTGTAGGTCCAGCGATGTAGTGGGCAAACGATGTTGTTAGCGTTGCCTCGGCCCGAGAGCATTTTTGCTTGTCTGTGTCGACAAACATTGGACAATAATTCCAAGCCTTGTGGATTACGAACCAGTATGCGACCTTCGTTTTCCCATGGCAAAGCAGCATAGTCGCCTATTTCAGGCACCATGAGTTCGTGGCCGATATAGCGCGGACCTTGCTTATATAGCAGATTGATTTCCTGCTGTAGTAGCGCATCATCAAAATACGCACCTACAGGCAGCTGCGCGTTTGATCGCGCGAGTCTGAAGAGACTGGCCAGATCGGACATCTCCACCCCCAAATTAATTTGCACCAACCTAAGAGAGAAAGAATCCGCAAAAACCTGTGTTCAAATAAAATGAAACGGAAATTTTGGACGAGGGGCGGATTATACCCTCGCCGGGCTAACGGGGGAACCCGAAATTTATCGAAATAGAAAGTCATTTTGATAATTAAGTGCTGTGAGCATAAATTTTTTCAAATGACAATTTATTATTAAGGCATCTTGAATCCGTTTTTGATTCGTTGTTGGTTCGTTGTTGGTTCGTTATTGGTTCGTTATTGGTTCGTTATTAATTTGTTATTGATTCGGTATTGATTCATTCAGCCATTTGTAAAATGCATTATTAAACAGGCTTTTTAGCTCTACGCACATGTTTGCACTAAAATAGCCGCTTTCGAACAAAGCATTGTTATGGCAAAAAAATCCGCTTCTGAACAGACCAGCGCATCATTTGAAGATGCCATGGCTGAGCTCGAACAATTAGTAGACCGCATGGAAGCCGGAGAGCTGCCGCTTGAGGCTTCGGTGGCCGCTTACAAGCGCGGCTCAGAGCTGGTCAAATATTGTGCTGCCCAGCTAGAACGTGTGGAGCGCCAGGTTAAAGTGTTGGAAGGCGATATGCTCAAACCTCTGGCTATGGATGCCGACACCGATATCGACATCGATGAGGAAGATGCATGAGAGGTGATTTCGCTTCCTGGCAGCGCGCCGTGCAGGTGGAGATGGAAAACATCCTGCATCAGTTTTTGCCAGATGCCGAGCAAACACCCATGCGCCTGCATCAGGCCATGCGTTATGCTGTGCTGGATGGCGGCAAGCGGGTGCGCCCATTGCTTGTTTATGCGGCTGGTGAGTTGTTTGATGCAGATGTTGATGCGATGGCAAGGGCCGCAGCTGCAGTGGAAATGATCCATGCGTATTCGCTGGTTCATGATGACATGCCTTGCATGGATGATGATGATCTGCGTCGCGGCAAGCCCACTGTGCATAAAAAATATGACGAGGCCACAGCGCTGTTAGTTGGTGATGCGTTGCAGTCACAGGCTTTCAAAATACTGGCTGAGGGATATCTGGAGCCAGTGCGTAAAGTGATGATGCTCTCCACATTAGCGCAGGCTTCGGGCTCATTAGGCATGTGCGGCGGGCAGGCAATTGATTTGGCGGCAGTGGGGATGGCGCTCACACTGGACGAGCTTGAACAGATGCACAAATTAAAAACCGGTGCATTGTTGGCAGCTTCGGTTACGCTGGGTGCGTTGGCAGGCAAAACATTACTGGCGGCAGAGGCAGCTGCCTTGCATGCCTATTCGCAAGCAATAGGACTGGCGTTTCAGGTGGTTGATGACATACT
>CAIVDH010000027.1 GCA_903904635.1 uncultured Burkholderiales bacterium
GAAAAAAAAGAGTCCGTTACAGGAAATGCTGATTCACCCCTGACGGCAAATAATAAAAACGATGTAAAGACAAACTCAGGTAAGTCTGTTCAACCCGGAGGTGCCCATACAGGACCTGCAATACTTGCCGTGAGCGCCAAGTCTGAAAAGCCGGGCGCTGAATCGGCAAGTGGTTGGCAAAAAAATTATGGTTCAATAAATAAATTAGAAATCAAGAATGTAATCTTGCCTTCATCTGATCCCATCTTATCGCCAAGGGCCTCTTCATCATTAAGCATGGGGACGAATCGCAGCATTTTAACGAGTACGGATAAGAAAAATTCTCCAATGTCATCTCCCGCCAGTCTCAGTCTCGCGCCTACAACTATGCCGACGACAACGAATATGACGACAACCACGGCAACTACGACAACTACGACAACAGCAATAACTGTAACCACTACTGCAAAAATGGTAACTGCAAACGTGGATCAAAAAGTGAATAAAAACTCTCCCGGCGCGATAGCGAGTTCCTTAATTAAAGCTGAGACAGCAGTGCAAGGTATTCCGTATAAAAAACTAATGACACCAAGTACGGTTGATCGGTTTTTGCGTGGAAAAGTATATGACGAAGGTGTCAATCTCATCGAAGCCCAATTAGTGCCATTCATAGAAAATCAATTCGATACCAGTGAATACGGTAATCTATTCCGAGGACTTGATAAGCAATTTATTGCGGTGCAGCCTAAGATCGAGAAATTGAGAAATACCATTAAAGCTGAGATGGCAAATCCAATTGAATATACGGATGCGATTTTGCAGAAAGATCCGCGATTAGCAAAAATACTCGATCCTGTAATCAGCCCCTTGATTAATTACATAACAAGTGACGATACGATCAAAGGTAGTAATTTGCCTGCACCATTTATGCAATTACTTAAAGAGATAGACAATGAAATTCTTAAATGGCAAAAAATATTAACTGAAGATGCAAACAAATCAGGTGCTACGGCCCCCTTACAAGCCGATGTAGATGCCGCCAGAAAAAATGCCATGGTAGCGTTGATAGGAATTCGCAGCCTGTCGGTAATGCTGAGTAAATCACATGGTAGTCAGGTAGGGGGCATATTTTCTATGCTTGAAAATCATTTGATAAAAACTATTAATAAAAATTGTGTGGGTTTGACGCAAAATATTATGAGCTGCCCAAATGATAAATTTGAGCAATTGCTCTCTGAAAAAAGGGGGCAACATATCAAACGTAAACATTCAATGAAAATGAATGCGCCAGATGAAAACTCAAAAAAACTATCGTCTTTATCGAAGAAACAATCGCAGCTTGCTATGTCGCCGCGCGGTCCAGTTCAAAGTTTAAGTGAGTTGGAAATAGAAGCCGATAATAAAACTATCGAGCATAACAAAATGCTGTTAGTGCTTTTTGTAAAAAAATATAATTTAAACAGTGTTGACGACGAATTCTCGTTTCAGTTTCAAAAAAAAATGACACGATATATCGACGAAGGAGGAAAAAATCTTAGCGAAAGAGCCGTTAAAAAGGAATGTTTAGCATTATTGACGACATATATGAAATCTATGAAGCAGAGTAATCAGCAACCAAGTATGGATTTAAACCATCTGTACCAAAGATTGGCAGGGTATTCTTTTGGGGAGCTTGAAGAGGAACAAAATCCCAATAGGGTAGCGAGTCCCAAAAGCGCGTATCTCAAAAAACAATAATTAACAGCCCGCATCAGGAGCCAGATCTGTACTGGTAACCTTATGTGTCATAAAGAGCCCATGATAAAAATAAGGACGTAAGGCCGCCGCCCAATCTGAAGCTTTAAATGTGCATTTGAGCCCAACAATCACATTCAAAGTAAAATCCAAGCTTGTTTAATGGATTGGTTGCAAAGATGAGCTGGTATAAAAAGAAGTGGTTTTGGTTATTCCTAGTGGTCATTTTGCTTGCTGCCGGCACTGGATCGGCATTGTGGCTGAAAAAAGCAGATAGCCCCCAATTCCGTACTGCCAAAATAGAAAGAGGAACGCTGACTGCTGCCGTTGCCGCTAGCGGCACGCTCGCCCCGGTGATATCGGTTCAGGTCGGTTCTCAAGTTTCGGGGCAATTAAAAGAAGTCCTGGTTGATTTCAACAGTATTGTCAAAAAAGGGGATCTGATCGCGCGCATTGATCCCGAAACATTTGAATATAAAGTCAGGCAGGCGCAGGCCGATGTGGATGCGGCACGGGCTCAGGTACTGACGCAACAAGCCACGATTGCCGCACAACGCGCAGCGTTATCGCAGGTGCAGGTCAGCCTGGTTGATGCACGCCGTGATTTTGAGCGCAAGGAGCTGCTGCAAGCGAAAAATTTTATTTCTGGCGCCGATGTTGATAAAGCAAGAGCGACTGCCAATGCGCTGGTAGAACAAGTCAAGGCAGCGCAAGCGCAAGTTGAGGTGGCAATAGCCAATGCTGGTAATGTCGCTGCCGTCGTTAAGCAGCGCGAGGCTTCACTTGCACAAGCACGGGCTGAGCTGGAGCGTACGGCAATCCGTTCTCCGATAAGCGGTATCGTGATCAAACGTAGTGTCGATAAAGGCCAGACAGTTGCGGCTAGTCTTCAGGCGCCGGAGCTTTTTATCATTGCAGAAAATCTGACTGAGATGCGGGTCGATACCGCAATTGATGAATCTGAAATCGGGAAAATAAAAATTGGGCAGCCGGCCACTTTTACGGTCGATGCTTTTCCCGGCAAAACCTTTGAAGGCAAAGTGCAGCAGGTGCGCAAGTCCGCGCTTACTGTCTCCAACGTTGTTACGTATCTGGTTGAAGTAACGGCGCCCAATCCTGCTCTTTTACTATTGCCCGGCATGACTGCGAATGTGCGTGTCGTAACCGATGTGCGTGAAGGCGTATTGAAAGTACCGAATTCTGCGTTGCGATTTAGGCCGCCGCAATCAGACAAAGATAAAAATTCATCGACTACGGGTGAGCGGCAACAAGGTGGTAAGGGCGGTAAAGGCGGGCCAGGTTCAGCTAGTGCGCGTGTATATCGTCTTGAAGCTGGCCAGCTGGTGAAGCTGCCTGTCAAGCTGGGCGCCACTGACGGACTGATGACAGAAGTGGAATCATCCGATTTGCAAGAGGGAACTGAGGTTGTAGTCGGCACTGCTGATGCAGGAGACAAGCGCAAGCCTTCGGCTATGGGCGGTGGTCCGCGCATGTTCTGATCACATCTTATGACGACTCTGATTCAGACACGTAATCTCAGCAAGCAGTATCAGATGGGTGATTCCCATGTGATGGCCTTGCGTGGTGTGTCGTTGCAAATTAATCAAGGTGAATTTGTCGCCATCATGGGTGCATCTGGTTCTGGTAAATCTACCTTTATGAATTTACTGGGTTGTCTGGATACACCCAGTGCAGGTGAATATCAGTTGGCAGGCGAACAGGTGTCAGCGATGAGTAGCGATCAACTGGCAGCGATACGCAATCACCGTATAGGATTTGTATTTCAGCAGTTTAATTTGCTGCCGCGCACCAGCGCACAGGATAATGTTGAATTACCACTGCTCTATGCATCTACTCCAGCGCGGGAGCGACATGCGCGAGCAATCGCCAGGCTTAAAGAAGTCGGCCTTGCAGGGCGCGCTGATCATCATCCCTCACAGCTTTCAGGTGGTCAGCAGCAGCGCGTTGCAATCGCAAGAGCGCTGGTCAATAATCCGGCGCTGATTCTTGCGGATGAACCAACTGGCGCGCTGGATTCCCGTACCAGTCTTGAAATCATGGCATTGCTGCAAAAGCTGAACCAAATTGGCATGACGATAGTAATGGTCACGCATGAAGCCGATATTGCCGCATTTGCTGCGCGCGTCATCACGTTTCGCGATGGCAGTGTGATCAGCGATATCGCCAATAAACCAGATGACGCTGCTGCCAAGCTGACTATGCGGCAAGAGGTCGCTTCATGAATCTACTGGCAACTTTGCGGGTTGCGCTCAATGCCTTGCGCGTAAACATGCTGCGCTCAGCGCTCACGATGCTGGGTGTGATTATCGGCGTGGCAGCAGTGATCACGATGCTGGCAGTCGGTGCTGGTGCTGAAGCCCGTATACAACAGCAGATAAAAAGTCTGGGCTCAAATTTGATGATCATTACCGCTGGCGCACGTACGGCCAGTGGCGTTCGTATGGCAACTGGCACGACTACTAGTCTGACAGAAGATGACGCGGCCGCTATTGCACGTGACATACCCGAAGTCGAAGCGGCAGCTCCATCGAATCGTGGTGGTGCGCAGGTGGTTGTGGGTAGTGCAAACTGGGCCACGCAAATTTATGGCATTACGCCAGATTATTTTGTGGTGCGTAATTGGAGTCTGGATGCAGGGCGTATGTTTGAATCTAGTGAGCTATCTGGTTCAGGCAAAGTGGCATTGATAGGTCAGACGGTTGCGCGAGAATTATTTGGAGATACTGATCCACTGGATCAGACCATACGCATCAAAAACGTACCCTTTACTGTGATTGGTATTTTAAATCGCAAAGGGCAAAGCATGATGGGCCAGGACCAGGATGATGTCATCATGGTGCCGCTCTCAACAGCCCGTAATCGTTTATTGGGTGCGACGCAAGGCAAGCTGCGTCAGGTTGGCATGATTCAAATTAAAGTACGTGAAGGTGCCAGCATGGCAGAGAGCGAAGCGAAAATTCGCGAACTGTTAAGACAGCGCTTGCGCGCCAGTGGGTCGCAAGAAGATCCGTTCTCGGTATTGAACCTGACTGAAATGCTGCAGACGCAGGAAGAGGCTTCGCGCATCATGAGCATACTGCTAGCTGCTGTGGCCTCAGTATCTTTGCTGGTAGGCGGCATCGGCATCATGAATATCATGCTGGTTTCTGTGACTGAGCGTACCCGTGAGATTGGTTTGCGCATGGCTGTCGGCGCACGCGGCAATGACATTCTGCTGCAATTTTTGGTCGAGGCGATCACACTGTCTATGACGGGTGGCTTATTTGGTGTGGCGCTAGGAGCATTGGGATCGTGGCTGGTGGCAGCGTTTGCCGGATGGGAGACGCGCATGTCTCCTGAATCGATTTTTCTTGCGGTTGGTTTTTCTGCTGCCATTGGTATTTTCTTTGGCTTTTATCCTGCTCGCAAAGCGTCTCGCTTACTGCCTATACAAGCTTTGCGTTATGAATGAGTCTGATGATAAGTTGAGTTGCAGGACGGGTTGTGGTGCCTGCTGTATAGCGCCTTCGATTTCTTCACCCATACCGGGTATGCCTGACGGTAAGCAAGCTGGAGTGCGTTGCGTACAATTAGATGCAGATCAGCGTTGTGGTTTGTTCGGTTTGCCTGAGCGACCATCGGTCTGCGTCAGTCTGAAACCGGAAGCGCAGATGTGCGGTCAGGATCGCTTGCATGCGCTTAATTTTTTGCGGCAGCTGGAGTATCTGACGTCGGTCTGATTGATAACACGCAGGCATGCGATTGCTGGTACCCGCACGCAATGCAGTCGTATTGAGCGAGCCCAAACTGGACAACCTGTCCAGCAATGCCGGCACTGATACGCAATCCGGCAAGATGATAAAACTAGGCAAGCTGATGGCTGAAGATTTATTCAACAATATACTTCTTTATACATTCAGACCTGAGGATTTGATGGCGGTAAGCGCAACCTGGAAGCCAACTAAAATCATGACTCTCGCTGATAGCCTCGTGGTAAGCTTCGAGCCGGAAAAATAACGATTAGCTTGCTAGCTTCATATCCAAAATTTAATTGTTTTTACCTTTGCTGGATATATCTGCATGGAACTCGACTACGCGTTAAAAATTATCATTATGGGCATCGTCGAAGGTCTGACGGAATTTTTGCCCGTGTCTTCTACAGGGCATCTGATTCTGGCCGGCAGTCTGCTGAAATTCACTGGTGAAAAAGTCAAAGTATTTGAAATCGTCATTCAGGCTGGCGCCATGCTGGCAGTTTGTTGGGAATACAGGCAGCGCATCATCGCCGTTGCGAGCGGATTTTTCACGCATCAGGAAGCGCGTAAGTTTGTTGCAAACTTACTGGTTGCATTTTTGCCGGCAGTTGTACTCGGCTTATTGTTTGGCAAAATGATTAAGGCGCATTTGTTTAAGCCTGTGCCGGTTGCGGGTGCGTTCATTGTTGGTGCTTTTATCATATTGTGGATAGAGCGCAGAAATCGACTAAATCCTGTCGC
>CAIVDH010000028.1 GCA_903904635.1 uncultured Burkholderiales bacterium
AAAATGATCGCCAGTACGGCTGTAATAGATAAAAACCAACGCCCCTCTGAGGGTCACGGATCATTAATTGAATTAAAAAAGGAACTCATCACGGTATTCAGAAAAGCAGCTGAATGGTCTACCGGTGATGATTTTTACGGTGACGAGATAACAAAAGCCGTCTCTAATCTTCAGGCAACGTTGGAAAACATCAGTCCTGAGGCCGCGTCAAAAAAACATTCCTACATGAAGCATTAAAATTTAGGGTTTCAACGCCTCCCGTATCTGCACCAACGAACCCGGATCTTCTATCGTCGTCAGATCACCCGGGTCACGTCCTTCGCAGATTGCCTGTATAGAGCGACGCAGTAATTTCCCCGAGCGTGTTTTAGGCAACAACGTCACGCAATGTACACGCGCCGGGCGTGCAACTGGTCCGAGCTGTTTGTCTACGATGGCAAATACTTCTTTCTCGAGCTGATGCCTGGCTTCTGCTGATAAGGTCGTCTCGGCCAGTTTAGGAATCACAAACGCCACCGCGACCTGCCCCTTCAATTTATCTTCTACGCCGACCACCGCTACTTCCGACACATTCGGGTGGCTGGAAATACTCTCTTCAATTTCACGCGTGCCTAATCTGTGGCCTGCGACATTGATGACATCATCGGTGCGACCCAATATGAAGTAATAGCCATCATCGTCGCGTATACCCCAGTCAAAGGTTGAGTAAACCTGCTCGGTCTTGAAATTTGACCAATAGGTTTTAATGTAACGTTCATCATCGCCAAATATGGTTTGCATAAAACCCGGTGGCAGCGGCCCTTCTATGACAACCACGCCTTTTTCATTGCTGCCGCATAGTTCGCCAGTGGCTTCATTAAGCAATTTAATTTTATAGCCCGGCATCGGTATACCTGGGCTGCCTAAGCGTGTAGGTTTGTCTTCTATGCCTTTGGCGATCGACAATACCGGCCAGCCCGTCTCTGTCTGCCAGTAGTTGTCAATGATGGACACGCCCAGCTCTTCTGCTATCCATGCTGAAGTGGTTTCGTCTAACGGCTCACCGGCGAGATACAGTGCCTTTAATGATGAAACATCATATTTTTTCATCATCTCTGGTGGCTGTTTTTTTAATACGCGCACAGCAGTCGGCGCTGAGAACATGCGGGTGACTTTATATTTTTCGACAATCTGCCACCAGATGCTGGCATCGGGCCGCAATGGTGTGCCTTCGTACATGATGGTGGCCATACCCGCAATCAGCGGACCATACACAATATAAGAATGTCCCACCACCCAGCCTATGTCGGATGTGGCGAAATAAGTCTCACCCGGTTTGCCGCAAAAAATCGTTTCCATCGATGAGGCCAGCGCAACGGCATAGCCACCGACATCACGTTGCACACCTTTGGGTTTGCCTGTGGTGCCGGACGTATAGAGGATGTATGAAATATCATCCGATGCCAGCCAGGTAACGGGTACCTTGGTATTAATATGTTTAGCGCGCAGGCTTGCATAATCTACATCGCGGCCTGCGACTAAATTCATGGGCACCAGCCCGCGATCGATCAGCAAGACATGTTCAGGTTTGTGATCAGCAAGATGGATTGCTTCATCCAACAATGGTTTATAAGGCACAGGCTTACCGCCGCGTGAACCGGCATCACTGGAGACGATTAACTTAGGCCGGGCATCATCAATACGCGTTGCCAGACTATTCGATGCAAAGCCACCAAACACGACTGAATGAATCGCGCCTATGCGTGCGCAAGCGAGCATGGCAAAGCTGGCCTCGGCGATCATGGGCATGTAGATCAGGACGATATCGCCCTTGCCTACACCGAGTTCACTCATCATCGCAGCGGTGCGCTCAACTTCAGCTTGCAGCTCCTTGAATGTCCAGGTTTTTTCTGCTGGTGTGCCGTCTGCAGTTTCAGTCGAGATCGCGATCAATGCAGTGTTGTCACCATGTGAGGCTGCCCAGCGATCTACGGCGTTGTGGCATAAGTTTGTTTTGCCGCCGACGAACCAGTTTGCAAAGGGTGGCTTGGAATAATCCAGCGTTTGTGTAAATGGCTGGTGCCAGTCTATGCGCTTTGCTTCCTGCGCCCAAAAGCCCTCTGGATCATTGATAGAGTGCTTGTAGATGTCTTCGTATTTCATCGCGTTCCCCAACTAAATGGATACCTGCATCGACGTTTTACACGCCTGGTAAATATTTGTTTAATTCTGCTTAATTAATTCTGTTTAATTAATTTTGCTTTACGACTCACCAGGTACACGTACCCAGCCTTCCATCAATACCCGCGCACTGCGGCTCATGATGGCTTTGGTCACGCTCCATGCGCCGTTAACTTGTGTCGCTTCGGCTCCAACCCGCAAGGTGCCAGACGGATGCCCAAAGCGCACGGCATTGCGCGCCACGCCACCGGCTGCTGTATTCACTAGTGTGCCGGGTATCGCTGCTGCAGTGCCGATGGCAACAGCTGCTGTACCCATCATGGCATGATGAAGCTTGCCCATGGAAAGTGCTCGCACGAGCAGATCAATATCGCTCTTGTTAATTTGCTTGCCGCTGGATGAAACATACGCTGCA
>CAIVDH010000029.1 GCA_903904635.1 uncultured Burkholderiales bacterium
ACGCACAGCACCGGAGGTATTATTTGCGCCAGCAAAAAATGTGATGTCCATATTCGAGATGCCTAATGCAGCGCTATTCTTCGCCGGCAGCGTGGCAGCCACACCGGTGATGACATCTTCAAACCACAGACCATTTTGAAACAGCAGCGGCATTTTGCCGACTGCAAAAGCCATATCGAAACCCTGCTCTTTATTCGTCAGGCCGGAAGAAATTGCAGCAAAGTCACCTTCAAAAAACAACGCATCCGGTGTGATATCGAATACACCCGTGCAGTTGGTTGAACCATTAAATTCGCAGCGGGTAAATTCAGTGCCGTTATCCAAAGGCCTGAAAAATGCATGCACACGTTCGGTACCAGTAAAACGATAATCCACATCTAAATTCAAGCGCGCAGCAGCGATGTTGTTACGGTTATCGCCATTTATATTGCGTGCCGTACCAACCCGCATATCACCATAAACGGAAAAAGACTGATCAACCGGATTTTTCAGACCCAGCGCCGTACCGGATCGCTGCAGCGGGCCAGCTTTATAAATCGCTCTTCCCAGCTCCAGCAGCGGCCGCGGTGTAGGCACAACAAATTTACCACCATAAATTTTTAATTGCGCCTCACCACTGTAAGGCTTGTCTTCATAGACCGGATCGCCTGCAAAAACATCATCGGTATGTTTGACCACGGTTGCCTCTTTCGAGGTTTCTGGCGGCGCATGCTCTGCACAAGCAGCAAATGGCGCATGCAGTGCAAAGCCTACTGCCAGTGCCATAGGCAAGAGATGCATCTTTATTGGTGCGTGGCTCATTTGGTCACCTGAAATTCTGCGCTGGATGCATGAACACTCAACATCCATTCATTCATGGAACGTTCCATATCCGAAGTCGCGTTCACAAAACGCATAAAGTAAATTGGCTCAGCACGGCTGCGTAAACGCACTGCTAATTTATATTTGCCAGGTGCGGACATAAACTTTGCCGGTATCTTGAATTTCGCATCACGACTACCCAGCGGCGGTATCGAACGCTGCTCCATGCGCACAAATGGCGGATGATTCATCACCGTGACTGGTTGCGTAGGTGGGCGCAGGAATGGAATCTGATCAACATCCAAATTCACCGGCAAATACATTTCACGATCGGTGCCTTTGACGTTAGTGGTCAAGAATTTGGTTTGCAAACTCCAGAGCTGATCATCCAGCGGTATTTTGCCGGCACGCACATCAAGCGAATGTAAATCAGCGAAGTCGCCTGCGGAATCCACATGACCACTTTCCCATACGCGCTTGCCATCAGGGCCGATCAAGGCCACATTCATCCATAGCTCTGGTTGTGCACCGAGTGAACCGGACGGCAGGTTATGACCGGAGTTGGTATTGGTCACTCTGTAAGAAAATTCCAGCGGCTGACCAGCTCTTAATGATGACTTGAAGAATGGACCATCAACTTTTGCGCCGTTCTCCATTACCTTGGTGCGCAGCTCTTTTTTCTTGTTGATCGCTTCCAGATTTTCCTGCACCACTTCCCATGCGCTGGCGCGGTCTGTTGCATCTGACCAGGCTTCCGGGAATTTGACTTTTACTTTACCGGCTGTGACATCGGCTTCGAATTCTTCGCTACCCCACTTCGCACGATAGTCAAACTTCAACCAGTCTTCCATGCTCCATTTTTCAGCATTCTCGTTATGCGGGAATACACCAGGATGCGCAATCGGATAACCGGGGCCATAGAAAGCATGATTACTGTGTTTGCGATTTGGATTAATGACTTCCTTACCCAACTTCGCTGCCGGTCCGGTTTCATAACCTTCCGCCTTGCCCGGCACTTTGCCCATATGACAGTCCTGGCAACTGATACCCTGCTTTTTTGCTGGTGAGGCGCGATACTGATCCCACACCACTTCAAGCTTGATACCCAGATTGACGGCTACCTGATGGCATGACACACAAAATTCGGATTTTGAAATCTGATCAAACTGTATCGCGCTGGCGTGAATTTTAGTGCCGCGTGATTCAGGTGTAGGCGCTACTTTGTATTTGGCCGCATTGTTAACAACTTCTTCCAGACTCTTGCCATCAAATGGTCCATACACAGGGGCATGTATATTGCCCGGCTCTACGCGACGCTCACCATTGGCTTTGGAATATTCGGTTCCAACCCGGTGGCAGCTAATACAAGTGACACCTTCGCGTGAAACCTGACTGCGCTTCCATAAAGGCATGGCACGATCTTCACCCAAGGAGGTGCCCACACCCATATGGCAGCGTACACAAAAGCTGCCTATGGTTGGTGCCAGCTCAGTGATTTTTTGTTCGAACTTATGAAACATAGGCGAGATGCCTGCATACGCATGGCTAGAGCTACGCCATTCATCATAAATCTGTGTATGACAAGCTTTGCACTTGCTCGCGCTAGGATAACTATCCTCGCCATAAATCTGCGCATGCGGATCGGCTTTAGCAGCAACTGCTTCGGCTTTTTTTTCAGCCAGCGCAGCGCCTGATGCAATCAGCCCCAGACCTACAAATAATGACAGCGTAAATAAACGTCTGACTTTTTTAAGTAATGGATAGTTCATCATTTTTTAGCGACTTCCTTTTTTGCTGAACCGATATTTAGCTCATGCTTGGCATGGTAGGCGTGGCAGGTCTGGCAGGAGGAATCGACTTTCCCCTTCTGATGACATTCAACACACGTCTGTTTGCCTATGCTGGCAAAGTTACTCTGATAGCTATCTATCGGCACTGCTTTGGGGGTGAAAAATTTGGGATACGTAGAGGTAGTGCTCAATTTATGGCAACTGCTGCATCCGGCACTCGGATCTGCCACATTCAAATGCTTGGCATGTGAATACTTAGTCAGCGCAGCTGAATCAGGCACTACTGGCGGCGCATATTTCCATTCATCGCCAGGCTTGGCAGTTGTTGTCACCGCACGCAAGCCAGCTGAGTGACATTTGCCGCAAGCACCGGGACCTGTCTGCTTGTCGAGAAATTCCGTCATTGCCTCACGCGCCAGCGCACGTTTCTCATCATCCTTGTCGGAGAGACCCGCACGCAGTTTTTTAAACCACGCCTGCAATACCGGATCGGTATGTTTGGCGGCACGATAAAACAACGCAGGATTACCTTCAGAATTTTCACCGGCAAACCAGCCGGATTCAGGTGCATCGGCTTGCGGCAAATCACCGCCTGCTGCCCATGCAGCGCCAGCCTTGCGCGTCTCTTCATTACTCAGACCAGCGACCAAACCATCCGGCGCCATTCTGGTCAATGCAGACTGACCTTCGCTGGCCATAGATCGCCACAGATTTTTTAAAGCCTTGGTATTGGCTTCTTCATCACCGTCTCTGGATAAGCCCAGCATCACCGACGAGGCAACCGTCAAACGCTCAGGCTCAAACAACACCAGCTCACGTTCAATGACCTGGCTCTGATGACAACCGGCACAAACTTTTTCATAAGGTTTAATACTAATTTCACGCGTCTTGTTATCAACCGCATGACACGTAGTGCAATCCGATTTTGCCATTGCCGCTAATTTCGCATCGCGCCCCGCACCCTTGGTGTGTTTAGGATTAACGAAATAATCTTCACTATGCGCGCTATGGTCATAAAAAACATTGCCCGGTTTTGCATACGGATACTTGGGCCCGAACTGCGGATGGCCTTTTTCAAAATTATCAACCGAAGGCTTATGGCAGCCTGCACAAGCCGTGTCTGCCACTTTGCTCAGCTTGTTTTCCGCGCCTTTGTGTTCGTTATGACAGCTAGCGCATGACACATCATCCATCGCCTGCCCAGCATATTTCGCATTCTTGGGATGATCAATGTTATGTGCCAGCATGGCAGGACCGGCGAAGCGATGGCAATCGCCACACTTCTCGCTCACATCTGAGGATTTAAATGCAGAGAGCAACCAGCCACCGGCCTGATGCGGCGCATTACTGTGACAGGAAGCGCAGCCATTTTGGCTGGTAAATCCGGCATGCACACTAGACAAATGACCCGCATCGATTGCTGCCGGGTTGACTACGGAATTCACGCTCGGATCTACACCGATAATCAACGCCAAAAGCAACAGGAGTGCTGCGATCTTGGAGACAGCACCGCGCAGGCTGCGCAGATTACGGGTTGGTGTACAAGGTGGCTGGGTGCAGGCACAACTACCATCGGGCAGCGGGCCATTCGTGCAAGGGCCGCCAGCTGACTTCGGACGGCGGCATTCCCAGCGGTCGCCTACACGTACCGGATTGCACTCACTCGCGCCTCCGCATACGCCATTTGCACCGGGACCCTGCCAGCAGGATTTACCCCATGCGCCTGCGCGGCCGCAACAATAAGATTGATTTGGTCGCACATAAGTGTCGACGCTATAGCCTGTGCGGTCTTGGTCGCTCATGATGCGTAGATGTTAACGACGATTAAATGCCAGCATGCCAAAAGAACCAGCAATACAGCAGCGGGGACATGCACAAACAGCCAGAGCTTGAGCGCACCTTGCATCGCATAATGCGCATCAAGGCCGCTTTTGCGCAATGCAATTACTTCGAGACGCTTGAGGTAAACAGCCTCACTCGGGCTCATGAATTTTTCTAATAAAAACAGATGCGTTTGTATCCAGCCATCACTGCGACCAGTGCCCAGCAGATGGCTTAGCGTAAAGCGCGGGCGCTGAAAAAACCAATGTAATGATTCACTGTAGTAGCGGGTTAAGGTATGCGAGGAAGTTTCACGCGCTGCCTCAAGCACCAGAGCTTCGGCTTCTTCGCGTAGCAAAGCCAGCTCAGTCGGTATGCGTTCAAAAATAACCTGGTCCCCCAGGTCAGTGAGCCGACGTGGATACAAGCGCTGCAATATCACGCCAAACAGACCCGAGAGCGACACCGCATAAAAAAACAAAGCGATGTATTGCTCATAACGGCCTTCAGGCCAGAGCGTGCCCGTATGCTGAAAATACAGCGGCAGACTAACTGCACCCAAAACAAAATGCAGCAGTTTCCAATCGCGTATGGTGCCCAATGGCAGTACCAGTAAACGTTTACGCGCCTTGAAAAAAACCAGCGTCAAAACAATAACGAACAAAGTGTAGCCAGTAATATGTGCAACCGACCACAGATTGCGCTCACCTACCCGCGCCAACAGCGTGATCAATAACCAACCGACAAAAGCAATAAGGGCAAATTTTATAAATTTGCTTTGCTGAGTAGCATGCAGACTTTTCATACTTTATGCTCCGATCCGCGCGCTTTTGATTAGCGACTGCAAGTCCACCCGTTGCAAGGCGCCATGTGCACACGCTCTTTCACAAGAGGGGCCGGAAGGCAAGGAAGAACACAGATCACATTTAGTGGCCTTCATGATGGGCTGATTCGATGTTGGGTCTATCACCGGCTGGCCGCTTTTCTCGCGTATCGGTACCAAGCGTATATTTTCATAGGGGCAGGCATTGGCGCAGGTACCGCAGCCGATGCAAGTAAGGTCATTAATAATGACGGTACCGCCACTCAAGGTTCTGTGTATGGCGCCGGTTGGGCAACCGATCAGACAGACCGGGTCAACGCAGTGCATACAAGCGTTTGCCACCATCAAATTGTCTAGCGTGGCGCCATTACGTACAAATCTCGGATTACCGTCATGTGTCTCGGCGCAGGCCACCACGCAATCATCGCAACGCACGCATTTTTCCATGTCGATCAACATGGTTTTTGTGCCGTTGATGAAACGCTGATCTACTGCCCACTCCATGAACGCATCCTCTTCTATGGGACGAGCAGCGGCATCTATCAAGCGATCTGCTGGTGCTGTTAATTTCGGAAAAACTAATTCAGCTAGTACTGAGTAAGGAATGCGTAACAGTTGCAGATAGCCCAGCGCATAAAGACTGGTTTCAAATGTTTTGTTCTCGCCGCTTTTCCACGCATCAAACAATTCATCTAAACCAAAATGATCGCCCTCACGCAAATAAGTCAGCGTACGCTCACCATTACCGAGTGTAGAAGTCACCCGACCAAAGCCACCGATTACCAGCAAGAGTCCATCAGGGTAATCGCCCTCACGCACCACCTGCGGTTCACTATCTGTTGAGCGTCGTTTTTGTTTATTGCCTGCTTTGAAATCCACATTCCATTCGAAGCTGCCGAAGGTTTCAAACAAAGTCTGATCGGCGATTTTTTTCAGCGTCTCTGCATCCATGCCAGCTAGCAGCGGATGTTCAGGTAATTGTGTTTTTAACAGATTGGCGCGGTACACCGTTTCAATCTTGTCGCGCCAGGTGTCGTCGCGATTTTTAATATCGCGTAGTGCCTGCCAGCGCAATTCAAGCACGCGGCAAGTGGACTCGGCATAAACAGTTGCCGAACGCTTCACACGACCGAGCGCAGCGATTTCACCAAACAATGTACCTGATGGCAGCAAGGCTGTTTTATACGGCTCAATCAGTGGTGGTAGTTTTTCCGGATTGGCAGCGGGATCGACACCAGCGCCAAACAATACAGCCTTATCACGCGCATCAAGTAATGATGCGCGATGATCTATGGAGACAACACCATTTTTTCTGAGCGCCGCATAACGACTGGTATCGCGCGATTCAATTACGCGCGAATAGGTAAACATGTCACGCAAGACACTCAAGGCCTTGCGTTTTTTTTCTGGAGCGCGACCGAGCACTTGTTGCGGCAATCCGGGTGCAATTACTCCCCGCACCGAACCGGACCCAATCAG
>CAIVDH010000030.1 GCA_903904635.1 uncultured Burkholderiales bacterium
ATTTACTCATGATTGATTTGGGCTTGCCCGACGGTGATGGTGGTGAGTTACTAAGGTGGGCAAGAGCGCAATCATCACTACCCATAATCATTATCTCTGCTCGATATGACGATAACAGCAAAGTCAATCTGCTTGATGCCGGAGCGGATGATTATCTCGTTAAACCCTTTAGCGTTAATGAGCTACTCGCCAGAATTAGAGTGGCGTTAAGGCACCGGAAAACTATCAGTAAAGTGGCTACCACTGAGTTTAACTTGGGCGGTTTACAAATAAATATACCCCGTCACTCGGTGACGCTTGATGGAAAGAAAATTCATCTCACGCCAACAGAATTCAAGTTACTTGTACGATTAATTAATCAGGCTGGCCAGGTAGTGACGCATCGTCAGTTACTCTCTGACGTATGGGGAGCAGAATATGTCGAGCATATTCACTATCTTCGTTTGTATATGGCGCAATTGCGCGTCAAGCTCGAAGAAAATCCTACCGTGCCTCGCTTATTACTGACTGAGCCAGGCGTGGGCTATCGTCTTGCGGACACAGTAGACTAATTACTTATTCATTTTTTTATCATGTTCCTTGCGAGCCTGTTCCATCATATTTTTGACTTCGCTGTCACTTAAACGGAATTGACGTTGTAATCGTTTCAGAGTTTCTTCTTCTGCGCCACTAACAATACCATCCGCGAAAACTTCGCGCAGTTGCGCTTCATAGCTGGCCTTCTTGCGTGACATTTGATTGGAAAACGCGGACGCGACAATACCCGTCATAATTGCTGCCATGCAGACGCCGAGAAAGCCAGTTACCAAGGCGATGATTTCTCCTGCTTTCGTGGCTGGCTCTACATTGCCGTAACCTGAGGTGATGGTAATGATGGCCCAGTAAATAGCCGCTGGTATTGATGCGAAATGTTCGGGTTGGTCATGGCCTTCTGCAAAATACATCAGCGAGGCAGAAACAATCGTGGCGATTACCAATAAAAATAAAGCCGAAGCGAATGCTTTTCGTTCAGATTTTATGGCCTGGAAAAGATCTTGTAGTGCTGTGTTGTAGTTTGATAGTTTTAGGATACGCAATAGCCGCAAGACACGAAGCACACGCAAATCAAGATAAGGAAACAGGAAATGCACGTAAAAAGGTGCTGTTGCGAAAAAATCGACTAGTCCAAAAAAACTGAACATATATTCCTTGCGTCCTCGCCATGCACCACCAGCTTCTTTGGTATAGCGTGCACCATATGACCAGGCGCGCAATAAATATTCTGCACTGAAAAACATCACGCTCCAGAATTCAAATTCATGAAATACATGCTTATATTGCGCATGGATCTCGGGTACTGAATCCAATACAACCGCAGTACAGTTGGTCAATACGACTATGGTTATGATCCATTCGACTAATTTGCTGTATTGATCTTTGGCTGTCCCGTCAAGGATGTGCATGAGACGTTGTTGCATAAGGCTTCCTGTACTAAAAACGGTATTGAGTATTTGCGGCAATACGAACTGTACGCTGTAGTTAAAAGTATTACAAAAAACAGGCTGGCCAACGGCCAGCCCATATGCGACGCGACGACATAATCAGCGCATTTCCAATGCGATTGCTCTTTCTTTTGTGCAGAGGAAGTGGCTGATTAACGAATTGCTTAGTGATCGATATGATCCGCTACGCGCTTCTGGTTTGCATCAACTTTCTCACGCAAAGAAATAACGCTGTCGCGCATTTCATTACCTTCATCCTGCAGATTGTTGAGGCGCTCTTTGAGTGTATCGCCAGTCGCAAACGACTCCGTAATGATCTTGCGCGTTTCTGTGGAGCTGTTTTTGATGCTATTGACGACTTCTTCAATTTCAACAACACGGCTTTCATTGCCATGACCGGAAGCTGATTCCATCATATTTTGCAATTCACCATCAAGCCACTGACCATTGGAATCAGCAATCTCGTCTATGTAATTGACCATTTCGTCATTGAGTTCAAAGAAAGTCTGGGTAACATCACCCAGTGCTTTGATTGCGTCCGCCATTTTTTGGTTAATTGCTACCATTTTACGGTTCATTTTTGAGCGATGCTCAAGGTACTCAACTTTGACGCGATTGGTCATGGAGAGCTGAAATGCTTCCTGGTCATTGCTCGTTGGATTAAGCAACTCAATCATCATCAGGCGATTACGAAAAACATCGTCAGTGGTACGCATGATTAGCTCGCGATTACCCGCTGCGTTAATCAGATAGCTTTGCTGCGCGTCAGTGATATTTTCTTCGATCACGCTGCGGGCGACCTGAATTTGTGCAACGTTGAATTGAACAATTGCTTCCGTATCGAAAATCGAACGTTTGTTTTTCAGAATTTTATTTTTGATTACATCACTCATAAATATCTCCTGGTGTGAGTGTCTGTTGACTGTAGGCTGAATAGTGCGAGGCTCACGATTTACCGTGAGTTGCCTCTGGCAACGTGATACGGGTAGAGCGAGTCAGGCGATTAACATAAATGAAGCCTTTGGCTGGCTGATTAAGGCCTGCCTCGTGATACAGCATTTCATAGATGTAATCGGCCTGATCGGCTGATACTGTCGCATGCACAATTTCAGTTTTAGGAATTTCCGGCAAATTACCTGCTAGTGATGCACGGCCGATAGGATTACCTCGTACCGAATACAGGTAGCATTCATTTATGCCTTTCTCATGCAACATCTCTAACACTTGCGATCCACCACCTTCATACAAAATGCAGGTGAGCAGACGTGTGTAATCGATGTACGGAATTTCCGGATTATCGTTTTGTGTTCCCTGGCTCATAGTTTTAACCTGTGGTTAGGGGTTAGTCTTTATTCAGCAGGCTAGGCGGGATATAAGTCGCCGCTTGCAGCAAAGGCGTGACATATAAATAGCCCATGCCCGGTGTATCAAGTCTGCCGGCCAGAAAAATACGTTCAAAAATGCGGTCAGTCTGGTCCACCGGCACCATGACGCTAATGACTTCTCGCTCAACGTCAACTGCCACGCCTAACAAGCCTAGGCGCTCGCGCACACCGGTTCCTACGCCCATGTGCACAGTTGAGCCTTGTACGCCGACTTCTAGCAGAGAATTATTGATTGTATCTGCCAGACCTTTTTGAACGACACAGGTAATCAGTGCCACCTCAGTCAGATTAGTAACTTTACGCTTCGCCATGC
>CAIVDH010000031.1 GCA_903904635.1 uncultured Burkholderiales bacterium
GGCCAAGGTATTGAATTTGATTATTGCTGCGTACATGCTGCCTTTGCGATGCGCGAAGATGGCTATGAAACCATTATGGTCAACTGCAATCCTGAAACAGTCTCGACGGATTACGATACGTCGGATCGTTTGTATTTTGAGCCGCTGACTTTGGAAGATGTGCTCGAAATCGTCGACAAAGAAAAACCTGTGGGCGTGATTGTGCAATACGGCGGACAGACACCGTTGAAGCTTGCGCTGGATCTGGAAGCCAATGGCGTGCCTATCATCGGTACTTCACCTGACATGATTGATGCAGCTGAAGATCGTGAACGTTTCCAAAAGCTGCTGCATGAACTCAAATTGCGTCAGCCGCCTAACCGCACTGCACGCACGGAAGCTGATGCGCTGCGTCTGGCGCAAGAGATCGGTTATCCGCTAGTGGTGCGTCCTTCTTATGTGCTGGGTGGTCGTGCCATGGAAATCGTGCATGAGCAACGCGATCTTGAACGCTACATGCGCGAGGCAGTGAAAGTTTCACATGATTCTCCGGTGCTACTGGATCGTTTTCTGAATGATGCGATAGAAGTGGATGTGGATTGCCTCTCTGATGGTAAGCGCACCTTCATAGGCGGCGTGATGGAACATATTGAGCAGGCCGGTGTGCACTCAGGTGATTCCGCATGTTCTCTGCCGCCTTACTCGCTCTCACAAGCCACCATTGATGAATTGAAGCTGCAGACTGCGTTGATGGCCAAGGGCTTGAACGTGGTGGGCCTGATGAATGTGCAGTTCGCGATTCAACAACAAGAAGTCGATGGCAAGCTGCAAGATGTGGTGTTTGTGCTGGAAGTCAATCCGCGTGCATCGCGCACCGTGCCTTATGTATCTAAGGCGACAGGTCTGCAACTGGCCAAAATTGCAGCGCGCTGCATGGTGGGTCAGTCGCTAGATAGTCAGGGCATAGGTGCGGAAGTGGTACCGGCGTATTTCAGCGTGAAGGAAGCGGTATTCCCCTTCGTGAAATTCCCTGGTGTAGACACCATACTCGGCCCTGAGATGAAATCTACGGGTGAAGTCATGGGTGTAGGGCGTACCTTTGGTGAAGCATTCGTTAAATCACAGCTCGGTGCCAGCATACGTTTACCATCGTCGGGCAAAGTATTTTTGTCTGTTAAAGCCAGCGACAAGCCGCGTGCGGTGAAGGCTGCAAAAGCATTGCTTGATATCGGGTTCTCAGTGGTTGCAACCAAAGGCACGGCCGCTGCGATTGCTGCTGCCGGTATTCCTGTGACAACAGTGAACAAGGTGGCAGAAGGGCGGCCGCATGTGGTTGACATGATTAAGAATAATGAGATTGCGCTGGTCATTAATACGGTAGAAGAAAAACGCACCGCCATCAATGATTCGCGCACCATACGTACTTCAGCGCTGGCTGCGCGTGTGACGACTTATACGACGATTGCCGGTGCCGAGGCTGCAATAGCAGGCATGGCACATTTGAATGAACTTGATGTGTATGATTTACAAGGTCTGCACAAATCCTTACACTGATTTAAATTTTTTGTAGTCATACAGGTTGATCTATAGGTTGTCATTTAAGTTGTCACATACACAGGGGTCGCTTACGGCGGCCTTTGTGGTTTTTAACTAAGTAAACGAAAAATCCCATGAGCTCCTCAGTCCCTATTACCGTGCACGGCGCGCAGTTGTTGAAAGAAGAACTGCATCGTTTGAAAACCAAAGAACGTCCTTCCGTTATCAATGCGATTTCCGAAGCCCGCGCCCAGGGCGATTTGTCGGAAAACGCCGAATACGATGCAGCTAAAGAACGTCAGAGTTTTATCGAAGGCAGAATCGCCGAGCTGGAAGGCAAACTAGGCGCGGCACAAATTATCGATCCTAAGTTGCTTGATGCAGAAGGGCGGGTGGTATTTGCTTCGACGGTTACGCTGGAAGATTTGGAAGCTGGTGAAAAAGTGACCTATCAAATCGTCGGCACCGATGAAGCGGATCTGAAAGCCTTGAAAGTGTCGATTACTTCACCGATTGCACGCGCCCTGATAGGCAAATATGCGGGTGATGTCGTAGAGGTGCAAGCGCCAGGTGGCGTGCGTTCCTACGAAATACTGGAAGTGCAATATATCTGATGGCTGGATTTCTATTACGGGCTTTGCCGGCTGCGCGGATATTAATTATTACGCTATGGGCTGGCAGTATCTGGACTGTAGGCTATCTTGCTGCGCCCACGTTGTTTTCTACGCTGACTGATCGTGTATTGGCTGGCACCATTGCGGGTAGCCTGTTCAGGATTGAAGCCTGGCTGTCGCTGGCCTGTGCTGCGCTGCTTTATTTGTTATTTGCGATGGAGCATGCCACGCCGAGTCGGCGAGTTTGTCAGCGGCTGGTGCTTGCTATGGCGCTGTGCGTGTTGATTGGTTATTTTGGTTTGCAGCCTTGGATGGCCGGGTTACGTGAAGCTGCGGGGCCGGCGGGTGTGATGGAGGGCGCTGCGCGCACGCAGTTCGGACTGCTGCACGGTGCGGCGAGTTTGATTTATCTGTTGCAGAGCTTGCTGGCAGTTTTACTAGTACTGAAAAGTCGCTGATTGCGCGACCTGATTGCGCAGCTTTAAGGCTGCACCGTCAGACCGCATTTCAGACCAGGATCTAGCTTCCCAGTGCGTTCTTCTTTTTGCTGGCTTGCCTGGGTTTTGCGCGCTTGACTATGCCACCGACTGTCACGCGTTCATTACCTTTGACCATGATCTTGGTAACGGCAGCCTTCCTGATCGGGCTGGATTTCACGATAGTGACTTCACGCATGCCTTTGCCGCGCGTGACGCTACGCTCTTTTGTGGCTTCTTTTTTGGGGCGATAGAGCACCAGCAATTTGCCTATATGCTGCACTGGCGCGGCCTGCAGCTCTTCGCATATGGTTTGATAAAACAGTACGCGCTGTTCGCGATCGTCGCCAAAGACGCGGACTTTAATTAAGCCGTGTGAGTTTAGGCTGGCATCAATTTCTTTCATGACCGCAGGTGTCATGCCGCCTTCGCCGATGATGACGACAGGCGAGAGTGCGTGGGCTTCGGAACGTAGTTCGCTGCGTTGCGCGGGTGAGAGTTTAAACATAAGCATCCTTCTAAAAGCGGTATTCTACGTGAATGGCTAAGAACAAACTCAATAAGAGCTGGTTGCATGAACACATTAATGATCCTTATGTGAAATTGGCACAGCGAGAAGGGTATCGTGCTCGTGCAGCGTACAAGCTGCTGGAAATCGATGAATCCGAGCATTTGATCAAAGCTGGTCAGATTATTGTCGATCTGGGCTGTACCCCCGGAAGCTGGTCACAATATCTGCGCAAAAAACTAGCCGGCAAGGACGGCGGCGGTATCCGCGGCAAGATCATCGGGCTTGATATGCTGCCCATGGAGCCGATTGCTGACGTGCAGTTTATACAGGGCGACTTCCGTGAGGAGGAGGTGCTGGTGCAGCTCGAAGCTGTACTAGCTGGGCAAAAAGTTGATCTTGTACTTTCAGATATGGCCCCCAACTTATCAGGGATAGCTGCAACTGATGCGGCCCGTATGGAAGATATAATCGATTTGGCAATA
>CAIVDH010000032.1 GCA_903904635.1 uncultured Burkholderiales bacterium
ACATCTGGCCGGCGTACCACAATCTTTTTGGGCCTTCGTAGGTAAGATTATGCTCAAGTACAGCACGCACTACGCCTGCAGTATTTTCTGGCCGGAGTGTTAATTCATCGCCGTTCATGCCGTCGACAAATGAGTACATCTCTTTCTCCACGATATCGGTAACGGCACCCAGTCCGCGTGAAAATACGGCAGTGGGTTCAACGATAGGCGTGCGTATCTGTTGATAGCCATAGCTTTTGAGTACGGTCTGTACCGTATTTTCAAATAGCTCCCACAGCGGCGCATCAGCCGGCAAAATGTCATTCATGCCTTTGACTGCGAGGATTTTTTCTGTTTTTTTATTTTCTGACATAGTCTGCTTAATTCACAAAGAGATAGCTTAGGAAGCGCTGCCGCTCACTTTTTCGCTTTCTTTTTGTGCGTAACGATTTTTTACATAATCCAGCACGATAGCCTGAAATTCTTCAGCAATCTGATCGCCCCGCAAGGTAACGGTTTTGTGTCCATCGACAAACACCGGTGCTGCCGGCGATTCTCCAGTGCCAGGCAAACTGATACCGATATTTGCATGCTTGGATTCGCCTGGGCCGTTAACGATACAACCCATTACGGCTACGTTCATCCCCTCTACACCGGGGTATTCGGTTTTCCAAATAGGCATCTGCTCACGCAGATAAGTCTGTATGCGATCAGCCAGTTCCTGAAATACAGTTGAGGTCGTGCGACCGCATCCGGGACAGGCAATCACCATGGGCGTAAATTTACGCAACCCCATGGTCTGCAAGATTTCTTGTCCGACTATGACTTCACGCGTGCGGTCTCCACCGGGCTCAGGCGTTAGAGAGATACGTATGGTGTCGCCTATGCCTTCCTGCAACAACACGCCCAAAGCAGCAGTAGAGGCGACGATACCTTTGCTGCCCATGCCAGCTTCCGTCAGACCCAGATGCAAGGGATAATCCCCTCTTCTGGCCAGCTCACGATATACGGCTATCAGATCCTGCACACCTGAGACTTTGCAAGAAAGAATAATTTTTTCGCGCTTCAGGCCCAGCTCTTCAGCGCGCTGTGCATTTTCTATGGCTGACGTAACCAGTGCTTCATACATCACGGCCTGCGCGCTCCAGGGCTCGGCACGAGCAGCGTTTTCATCCATGATGCGCGCCAGCAAAGCCTGATCCAGGCTGCCCCAGTTCACACCTATACGCACCGGTTTATCGTATTTGCAGGCAACCTCTATCATTTGCGCAAACTGCGTATCACGCTTGGCACCCTGCCCGACATTACCGGGATTAATACGATATTTAGAAAGCGCAGCAGCACAACCCGGATAATCATTTAACAGCGTATGACCGTTGTAATGAAAATCACCGATCAGCGGCACATCCACGCCCATCTTGTCCAACTGCTCGCGAATTGCAGGCACTGCAGCTGCCGCTTCAGGGGTATTAACAGTAATGCGCACCAGCTCCGAGCCTGCTCGCGCCAGATCTTTGATTTGTATTGCTGTACCGATCGCATCGGCCGTATCGGTATTGGTCATGGACTGCACAACAACCGGTGCAGCACCACCTATGATGACTTCACGATCACCATAACGCACCGACACGCTGCGACTCTGCCGTCTAATCAAAGAACCAGAAGAAATCGGATTAATCGCGTCAGTTTTCATCGTATATCTCGCTTGATAAACAAGAGTCGCTCTACTTTACGCCAGACTTGGACGGCTTACCGGACTCGGCTGGCAAAATTTTGGCCGCATGGCCATCTGCATTTTGATCAGTTTCTGAAACAGCAGGAGTCAAAGCTGTCGCTGCATTGTCATCAGTATTAACGACAGCTGCATCAACAGCCGTATCAGAAGCGGTAAGCAGATCAATATAGGGCAGCGTAATCCAACCTAAGCGGTGCCCTGAAAAAGCCAACATAGCCAGAAAAATAACGATTAGTGCACCTATGCCCGAGAGTCGCTTTGATGCATCGCGGTGATAGCCCATGGAAGAATAACGTGGGGCCGGAAATCCGCTGGATGGCAGTGGGCGGCGCAGTACCGGATCGACAGCCGGACTGGTTTCACCAGCTACCATTTTTACCAGCGGATCCGGATCCATATCCAGACCCTTGGCGTAAGAACGAATAAAACCTTTTACAGTAGCAATGCCAGCCAGCGAAGCAAAATCATTCGCTTCGATGGCGGCAATCTGTCGCGTGGAAAGTTTTAATTTTTGGGATACCTGGTCCAGCGTAAGCCCGAGTTCACGGCGACGAGTGGCAAGTCGCGCTCCAGGCAACTCTGGCGGTACCGGTATAGGATGTTCACCATGCTCTTCAATTGAAGTTGCAGGTAAATCTACAGTCTTGTGATTATCGTTATCATTCATCAGTTTCACCACTAAAATAAGTTGTCGTTTGCGGCGAATCTGGGTAAAGGCGGCGGAATTTTGCTGCCAGACTATGTTCTGCAACACGGTCGCCAAGTTTGCGTTCAATTCGTATCGCCATGAGCAGATTGTCTGCGGCAATCTGCTCAGTCTCTATCGCTAATAAAATATGGCTGCGTGCATTTTTATAATCAGCGCGTTCATAATAAATTTTGGCAAGATTTGCATGCGCGTGAATCAAGCCCGGCTCTACCTTTAGCGCGCGCAAGAGAAAGGACTCCGCAGCAGCAATATCGCCACCTCGCTTGCTGCATAAACCTGCGTTTAATAAAGCTTTCGCAGGCGATGAATAAGTGGTACTAGATATAGCACGTAAAAAATAAGGCATGGCCTTGGCAGTCGATACGCGCTGGCACAAAAACCATCCCATATTATTATTTAGATCCGGACTATCAGGCTCGAGCTTCAATGCAGTACGCAGACTGATTTCAGCCTGCGCATCATCACCCAGCTGCATCAATGACAACCCGCGCAGCCCGTGTGCATTTGCTTCTACCGGGCTTATCGCAATAAGTTTATCTATTTCTTGCAACGCAGTTGCATACTGACCCTCAGCGTAATAAGCGCTAGCCAATTCCATGCGTATATTTAAACGCCTTTGGAGGTCATATTTTTCAGTACGAGCTGCGGCATCACGCGAGTCAGTCGCTGTCTGCGCACAGCCAGCCATTAATATCAATGGCAGCAATAACGGTAGTAACCTCAACTTGGCATCTCCACAATACGACCAAAATCTTTACCGTATTTTTGCTGATAATCAGCCATTTTTTGCATGCGCTCTAAAACATGTGTGCGGTCTTGAATATCACCAGCGAGCTGGCCGCAGGCTGCATCAATATCATC
>CAIVDH010000033.1 GCA_903904635.1 uncultured Burkholderiales bacterium
GGCGAATTAATTTTTTATATCGATTTTTATTCCGACTATTCCGATTGTTCCGATTCCTCTGGAGATTATTCAATGCCCACTCTACTCATTGATGGCAAATGGGTGCCGTCTGTCAGCGGCCAAACTATTGATGTGATCAATCCTTGCGATGGCAAGGTATTTGGCAAAATCGACCGCGGCTCTGCTGCAGATATTGATCTGGCCGTTGCTGCTGCCAGACGCGCATTACATGGCGCATGGGGCAAGATGACGGCGACTGAGCGTGGTCGTATTTTGATGAAATTTGGCGAGCTGATCATCAAGCATGCAGATGAGATCGCAAAAATTGAAGCGCGTGATACCGGCAAGCCGATGACGGTTGCCCGCAACGATATCGTGGCGGTGGCGCGTTATTTTGAATTTTATGGCAGCGCTGCTGACAAGATTCATGGTGAACAGATACCTTATTTAAATAGTTATAACGTGCAGGTTGTGCGTGTACCGCATGGTGTGACAGCGCACATCATTCCGTGGAATTATCCTGCGCAAATGTTTGGCCGCACCCTGGCGCCTGCACTTGCCATGGGCAATGCGGCGGTGCTCAAGCCTTCTGAAGATGCCTGCTTGTCGGGTATACGCTTGGCAGAGCTGGCGATGGAAGCGGGCTTGCCACCGGGAGCATTAAATGTGGTGACAGGTTTTGGGCATGAAGCTGGCGCGGCACTGACTGCACATCCAGGAATTAACTTTGCGACCTTCACCGGTTCACCGGAAGTGGGCGTGATGGTGCAAGAATCAACGGCTAAAAATTCTGTACCTTGCGTCTTGGAGTTGGGCGGAAAATCACCGCAAATCGTTTTCAATGATGTGGATTTTGACAAAGCAGTGCCCGTTATCGTCAAAGCGATTACGCAAAATGCCGGACAGACTTGTTCAGCCGGTAGCCGTCTGCTGATACAGGAAGATATCTACGATAAGTTTGTCGGCTTGGTGGCTGAAGCATTTAAAAAGGTTAAGGTTGGCACGCCTGAGATGGATTTGGATTGCGGCCCTATCGTGAATAAAAAACAGTTTAATCGTGTAAATGGTTTTATTGATGATGCTGTGGCCTCTGGTGTGCCTTTGCTGGCGCGTGGTGTTTTGGCTGAGGGCTTGTCTGCAGATGGTTATTTTGTTGCGCCGGCTTTGTTTGGCGCCGTACCGCGTGACCATAATCTGGCTTGCAAAGAAGTGTTTGGCCCGGTTTTGTCGGCGATGTCATTCAAAGATGAAGAAGATGCGGTGCAGCTGGCCAATGCAACGGAGTTTGGTTTGGTGACAGGTATCTGGACTGAAAATGGCAGCCGGCAGTCAAGGATGGCGCAGCGTGTTGAAAGCGGACAGGTGTTCATCAATTGCTATGGCGCCGGTGGTGGTGTGGAATTGCCTTTCGGTGGCATGAAGAAAAGCGGTCATGGGCGTGAGAAGGGCTTTTTGGCGCTGGAAGAATTTAGTACGACGAAAACGGTGGTCCAGTATTTTGCTTAAATGCATAAAATTTATTTGGCATCACGATCAAAATAACGCTGAACTAATTTTAAAATTCCCTAACGCGTACAATGCACGCTTGAAGCAGACCAGACAGTCGCTGGCTGCCGTGTCAAAGCGGTGGCGGGAGGAAGGTCCGGACTCCATAGAGCAGGGTGACGGCTAACGGCCGTCCGCCGTGAGGCGCGGAATAGGGCCACAGAGACGAGTCTTCACCACGCAAGTGGTGAAGGGTGAAACGCGGTAACCTCCACTCGGAGCAATTCCAAATAGGCACGCATTGAGGCGGCTCGCTGAGCGTGCGGGTAGGAAGCTTGAGCCCCGAAGTAATTCGGGGCCTAGAGGAATGACTGTCATAGCAGCCGGGCTTGCCCGTCTGCCGTAACAGAATCCGGCCTATCGGTCTGCTTCATCTTTTAAAGCGCCCATCAAAATGATGCTGGCTGTGTTTGTTCAGCCAAGCTCGTTTTGTTGCAGGTACTGAATTTATTTTTTTATCACTTTCGTGCATAAAATCTTCGCGCTGCCTGCGCAAATTGCACAACAAAAAGATGGTTTTACGCAATAAACACATGTGTATTGCTAAAGTTCAACCTTCACACTCTGCGCTAAGTCTCTAATTTTTCTCGTCTATTCGCTTTTTACTCAGCTTCAAGTAGTTGCGCTAAGTCCTTGACTTCATTGAAAAAAATCTAGTCCAAGACACTTGATATTCCTTGACCGCAAATTCGCCTTCCACTAAAGTGGGCGTCAGTGTGAAAAAGTGTCTTTTTGTGGGATGAAATTCTATTTCTTCCGGCTTTCGACCTTATTCTGCATTCCTTAATTTGCAACGCCACAGGAGTCAAACAGGTGTATCAGGGCGCGTCCTCATTGAATCTCGATGCCAAGGGCCGGATGTCGATTCCGGCCAGGCATCGTGACGCACTGTCCGTTCAGTGCGAAGGACGGGTCACGCTGACTAAGCATCCGCATGGTTGCCTGTTGCTGTTTCCTCGCCCGGTATGGGAATCCCATCGTGAACAAATTGCCTCGTGGCCTATGTCGGCACGCGCATGGCAACGCATTTTCTTAGGCAATGCCTGCGATGTTGAGATGGACGGCGCTGGCCGCATTCTGATTGCGCCTGAATTGCGTAATGCAGTGGGCCTGATGCGCGATGTGATGTTGCTGGGCATGGGCAGTCATTTTGAAATCTGGGATGCAGCAAAACTCAATGATAGTGAAACGCAGGCCATTGCCGAAGGCATGCCTGATGTGTTGAATAACTTCTCTTTCTGATGGCACCTTGATGAACCAAACAACGGTGCCAGAGTTTTCGCACCGAACGGTGCTGCTGGATGAGGCTGTAGAGGCGCTGGCAATTGAAGATGCGCGCCGCGACGGTATTTATGTCGATGGCACCTTCGGTCGTGGCGGACACAGCCGTAAAATTTTAGATCGCCTGTCACAGCGAGGACGTCTGATCGCTTTTGACAAAGATCCGGAGGCGATAGCCGAAGCCGAAAAACTCGCGCGTGCAGATGCGCGATTTGTCATCGTGCATGACAGCTTTGCCACATTGTCACAAGCGCTGACGGCGCGCGATGTGCAGAAGGTTGATGGGGTTTTGCTAGATTTGGGTTTGTCATCGCCGCAGGTTGATGATGCATCCCGCGGGTTTAGTTTTCGTGGTGATGGTCCGCTAGATATGCGCATGGATACCACGCGCGGCATATCGGCAGCGGATTGGCTGGCGACTGAAACCCAAGACAACATAGAGAAAGTGATACGGGAATATGGGGAAGAACGGTTTGCTTTTCAGATTGCAAAGGCGCTTGTTGCTCGCCGGGCAGTCGAGCCAATTTCAGGCACACGGCAGCTTGCCGCGCTCGTGGCTCAAGCCGTCAAGACTCGTGAAAAAGGCAAAGACCCGGCCACCCGCACTTTTCAGGCTATACGGATTTTCATCAATAAGGAACTTGAAGAACTCGAAGCAGGTTTGATGCAGGCATACGGCCATCTTGGTCCGCACGGGAGGTTGGTGGTGATCAGTTTTCATTCGCTTGAAGATCGCATAGTCAAGCGGTTCATGGCGTCCAAAGCCAGCGTACCGCAGCCGGACCGTCGGCTGCCGATACGTTCGGTCGACCTGCCACAACCTTTGATGGACTTGATCTCACGCGTCAAGCCCAGTGATACTGAAATTCATGCCAATCCGCGTTCACGCTCGGCCATTATGCGCTGCGCAAAACGTCTGCCCGCCGGAGAAAATTCGCTATGAATAATCGTGCAATTTATCCGGTGCTAGCGTTGCTGGTTCTGTGTTCACTCTTGCTGGTGAATTCTCAATATCAGGCGCGCCAGTTATTCATGGAGCTAGAGCGCACCCGCATGCGTCAGCGTGCAAATGAAATCGAATGGGCGCAGCTGCAGCTTAATCAGTCGCTGCTTGCCAAGCATGCGCGCATTGATAGCATGGCAAAAAGTACCTTGCACATGCAGCCCCCGGCAGCTGGCCGGACACAATATCTGACGGCAGCAGCACCATGACACGTAGCGTACCTACCCGTAAAGCAGCCGGTCGAGGCGTACCATTTTCGGCCAGCCCAGTATTGGCTTTCACTTTGCCTGCCTGGCGTTCCAAACTGGTGCTGTTTTTTCTTTTTGTCGCTTTTGCTGCATTGGCAGCGCGCGCATTTTGGCTGCAAGCCGTGTCCACTGATTTTTTGCAAAAACAGGGCGAGCAGCGTTACGCACACAAAATTGAAGTACCGGCTACGCGCGGTAAAATTTTTGATCGCAACGGCGAAGTCATGGCCACTTCGCTGCCTGTAAAAGCCATCGAAGCCACCCCAGATAATCTGGTAGCTACACCCGAGCAACTGCGTGAACTGGCACGGCTGCTAGATATGAACGCCGGTGAGTTAAAGAAAAAACTCGACGCAGATCGCAGCTTTGTTTATCTGAAACGACAAGTCGAGCCGGAACTTGCGCAGCAAATAATGGATCTTAAGATTGTCGGTGTGCGCACCAGCAAAGAATATAAACGTTCTTATCCGGCTGGTTCATCCGCAGCACACGTGGTCGGATTTACAGATTTTCAAGATAAAGGCCAGGAAGGTATAGAGCTGATGCAGCAGGACGCGTTGGCTGGTATTACGGGTAGCCGTCATGTTATTCGTGACAGAAAAGGCCGCACCGTTGAAGACATCGCTTTGATTCGTGAGCCACGCGACGGTAAAGATCTGACACTTTCTATCGACAACAAAATTCAATATCTCGCATTTTCACAATTGCGCGATGCGGTTGAAGCGCACAAAGCCAAGGCGGGTGCCATTGTTGTGCTTGACGTGAGAACAGGCGAAGTACTGGCCATGGCAAATCTGCCTACCTATAACCCGACTGAGCGCACAACCATGAATCAGTCTGCCATGCGCAATCGCGTCTTGACTGACACCTTCGAGCCCGGCTCCACCCTCAAGCCTTTTACCGTTGCGCTGGCAATGGAAAAAGGCTTGATCTCACCCAACACCGTACTAGATACGCCGCCAAGACTGACCATAGGCAGCGCCACTATTGGTGACTCACATCCGCATAATGCAACGATGTCAGTCAGTCAGATCATAGAGAAATCGTCTAACGTAGGCACAGTCAGAATTGCGCAGAAAATGGAACCCCATCAAATGTGGGACATGTTTACTGCAGTCGGTTTTGGTCAGCAACCCCGCATGGGTTTTCGTGGTGCAGTAGCAGGTCGCATGCGGCCCTATAAAACCTGGCGACCTATTGAGCAAGCCACCATGAGTTATGGCCATGGCATATCGGTGTCGCTGATACAGCTTGCGCGCGCTTATATGATTTTTGCGCGCAATGGCGAAATGATTCCATTAAGTTTTGAGAAGCTGACAAAGCCGCCGCTGCCACAACGCGTCATCAGTGAAAAAACTGCCCGGGAAATGCGTGAAATGATGGAGCGCGTCATCGGTCCTGATGGCACAGCGCCGTTGGCGCAGGTGCGAGGCTATCGTGTCGCCGGCAAAACCGGAACAGCCCACAAACTTGAAGGCGGACATTACGTTAAAAAATATGTAGGTTCATTCGTCGGATTAGCGCCGGCTTCAGACCCGCGCATCATCATTGCGGTAATGATTGATGAGCCCAGCAATGGCAAATATTTTGGCGGGCAGGTTGCCGCGCCGGTTTTTGCTAATGTCGCAGCCGGCACCTTGCGCCTGATGAATATGGCACCAGACACGGCAGTCAACAATGTCATCATGCCAGCCAAGGCAGTTGCGGAGAGCATGTGAACATCACACATCGATTCCATCCGCGACAAGTGACTGACTGGCTGCAAAGCGTACTGCCGGCAGCGCAGAGTCAACTTACGCAACAGAGCCGTGCGCAGTTAACTGCTGATTCACGCCGCATTTCGGCCGGTGATGTATTTCTTGCATATCCGGGTGATGCAGGTGATGGCCGTCAATATATTGCGCAGGCGATCGAAGCTGGTGCGCGTGCGGTGCTCTATGATGCATGTGGCGGATTTGAGTGGAATGTGCAATGTGATGTGCCGCATCTGGCCATAGCAGAACTACGGCAAGCTGCCGGCTTGATTGCCCATGCATGGTATGAGCAGCCCGATCAGGGTATGTTTGCCGTCGCAGTCACTGGCACTAACGGTAAAACATCCTGCACCCAATGGCTGGGGCAAGCACTCTCGCGGAATGGTCTGCCTACTACCGTAATTGGTACCCTCGGTGTGGGCCTGTTTCAAAACGGGCAGGTAAATCATTTTGAAGAAACCGGTTACACCACGCCGGACGCCGTGCAGCTGCAGCGCCATCTGGCTACACAAAAACAGCTAGGTGCATGCGCTTATGCCATCGAGGCTTCGTCTATAGGCCTGCATCAGGGTCGCATGAATGGTCTGCATGTTGATGTTGCCGTATTCACCAATCTCACGCGCGATCATCTTGATTATCACGGCAGCATGGAAGCTTATGAAGCAGCCAAGGCGCGCTTGTTTGAGTGGCCGGATATCAAGCATGCGGTCATTAATCTTGATGACCCAATCAGTCCCCGGCTGTTGGCGCAAGTACGCGCGCGTAAACCCGACGTCACAATTTTTGCTTACACCATCGGTGAAGCGGTAGAGATAGAAGGCGTTGCCGTACTGCGCGCAAGCGAGATGCGTAACTCACCGCTAGGCACGATATTTCAAATGACATCCCCCATGGGGATTGCGCAAGTGCGCTCGCATTTGATAGGCCGTTTCAACATCAGTAATTTGTTAGCTATCGCGGGCGTCTTATTTGCGCGCGGCCTGGATCTGCAGGAAGTCGTCATCTTGCTGGAGGCACTGACACCCGTGCCGGGTCGTATGCAGCAGCTGGGCGGTATTGATGCGCCACTGGCAGTCATAGACTATGCGCACACACCCGATGCGCTTGAAAAAACATTGCATGCGTTACGTCAGGTTGCCCATGAAAGACATGGTGCGCTTTGGTGTGTATTTGGTTGCGGCGGTGATCGCGATCCGGGCAAGCGTCCGCAAATGGCGCTGGCTGCGTTACATGCGGATCACCAGATCATCACCAGCGACAATCCGCGCAGCGAAGACCCGGCAGCCATCATTGCGCAAATTACGGCAAGCCTGAGCACAGCAGATACAGTCAAGTTTAATGTCATAGAAGATCGCGCCAGCGCAATTCTGTTTGCCATCAAACATGCAGGCAAACAAGATGTGGTGCTCATCGCCGGCAAGGGGCATGAAGGCTATCAGGAAATCAAAGGCCGTCGTCTGGCTTTTGTGGATGCAGAACATGCTGCACTGGCCTTGGCCACACGCGCAACCCGTAACGGAGGTCATTGATGCGCGCCGATCTCCAACAACTATGCGCTGCCATACCAGGATCGCGCATCACTGCGCCAGCGCATTGTGATGGTGTGTCAACCAATAGTCGGGCGATTGAGGCCGGCAATTTATTTGTGGCGTTGGTGGGCGAGCGTTTTGATGCGCATGATTTTCTGCCTGACGTAGCCAGCAGCCGCGCCGCCGCTGTGGTGGCACATCAGGTGCCGCAAAATTATCCGCTGCCCGCATTGCTGGTGCCGGATACGCGTCATGCCTTGGGTCAGATCGCTAATTGGTGGCGTCGTCAATTTGCCATACCGGTCATAGGCGTCACAGGCAGCAACGGTAAAACCACCGTCAAAGAAATGATCGCTTCCATACTGCAGGCCGAGTATGGCGCGGGACAGTATCTTTCTACCTCAGGCAATCTGAATAATGAAATTGGCGTGCCATTGACATTGTTTCGACTCAATGCACAACACCGTGCCGCTGTCATTGAGATGGGTATGAATCATCCGGGCGAAATTGCGCGTCTGGCAGAAATTGCACAACCCAGCGTTGGCTTGGTAAATAACGCACAGCGCGAGCATCAGGAATTCATGGCTACGGTTGCCGCAGTGGCAGAAGAAAACGGCGCCGTGATTAACGCTTTACATGCTGATGCATGCGCCGTATTTCCTGCCGATGATGAATTTACACCCCTGTGGCAATCCTATGCGGGTACACGACGCATAATCAGTTTTGGATTAAATCCTGCTGCGCATGTCAGCTGCACCTATAGCAGCAAAGAATTCGGCAGCACCCTCAACATCAATATCAACATCAATGCCAATGCGAATGTCCATAGCGAAGTTTTTACCGCAGAACTAGCTGCAGCCGGCGTGCATAACGTGCGTAATGCGTTAGCAGCCTGCGCGGCCACGCTGGCCATAGGCATTAGCCCGGCAACGATTGTGCGCGGCCTGCACGCGTTCAGTCCTGTAGCGGGCCGTCTGCAGCGCAAGAGCGCAAAAAATGGCGCATTGCTTATCGATGATACCTACAACGCCAACCCTGATTCAGTACGCGCCGCCATTGATGTGCTGGCAGCAGCACCATCACCACGCACACTCGTGCTGGGCGATATGGGTGAGGTGGGCAGTGAAGGTATCGCTTTTCATCAAGAGATCGGTGCGTATGCACTTGCGCAACATATCGATCAGCTTTTTACAATCGGCACACTCGCCCGTCATGCCAGCTCGGCGTTCGGCGCAGCAGCCCGTCATTTTGAAGACATGGATAAATTAAACGAAGTCATCAGCACCATTACCCCCGAGGCCAGCGTTCTGGTTAAAGGTTCGCGGTTTATGAAAATGGAGCGGGTTGTGCAACATCTGACCGGCATCACAGCAGGAGCTCACTAATATGTTGCTCTGGCTCGCACAACATTTTCAAGATCAGATAGGCGCTTTGCGCGTATTTAATTTCATTACCTTTCGTGCCGTATTTGCCACGCTCACTGCATTAATGATCGGCTTAGTCGCAGGTCCAGCCGTGATACGTATGCTGGCCAGACTAAAGGTGGGTCAGGCCGTGCGCACCGATGGTCCGCAAACGCATCTGATCAAATCCGGCACGCCCACCATGGGTGGTGTGTTGATACTGATTTCTATCGGTATCTCAACCTTGCTGTGGGGTGACTGGAGCAATCGTTTCATCTGGCCAGTATTGATTGTGACACTGGGTTTTGGCGCTATAGGCTGGGTCGATGATTATCGCAAAGTGGTTTACAAAGACCCCAACGGTATGCCGTCGCGTGAAAAATATTTTTGGCAGTCTGTCATTGGCCTGCTGGCAGCTTTTTATCTCGCGTTTTCTGTCTCTGGCCCGACCAACACGCAGGTCGTTGAATTATTTCTCGCCTGGGTGCAGTCCGGTTTTCAAATGGACTTACCACCCAAGGCTGACTTGATTGTGCCGTTCTTCAAAACTATCAGCTATCCGCTGGGTGTGTGGGGCTTTATTGCGCTGACTTACTTCGTCATTGTTGGTACTAGCAATGCCGTCAATCTGACGGATGGTCTGGATGGCCTGGCCATTATGCCGACTGTCATGGTCGGCTCCGCACTCGGATTATTTGCTTATCTGGCGGGTAGTGCGACCTATGCAAAATATTTATTGATACCGCATATACCTGGCGCTGGTGAACTGATTATTTTCTGTGGTGCGATGGCAGGCGCTGGCCTGGCATTTTTGTGGTTTAACGCTTATCCGGCGCAAGTGTTTATGGGTGACGTGGGCGCCTTAGCACTAGGCGGCGCATTAGGCACCATTGCAGTGATCGCACGTCAGGAAATCGTGCTCTTCATTATGGGTGGTGTATTCGTTGTTGAAACACTGTCAGTCATGCTGCAAGTGGCTTATTTCAAATACACAAAAATGCGTACCGGAGTCGGGCGTCGCGTATTGCTGATGGCGCCGTTGCATCATCACTATGAACAAAAAGGCTGGAAAGAAACGCAAGTAGTCGTTCGCTTCTGGATCATCACCATGATGCTGGTGCTGTTTGGTTTATCAACATTGAAGCTGCGTTAAAAAAGCGAACTGAAAAAATAAACTAACTATGAATTTTCTAGGCAAACACGTATTGGTCTGTGGGCTCGGTGAGTCCGGTCTGGCGATGGCTCGCTGGCTGGCTCGCGGCCATGCACGCCTGCGCGTTGCCGATACACGGTCCGCGCCAGAGCGTTTGACTGTATTGCATGCAGAAATACCGGAGGCTGAATTTATAGCCGGTGAGTTTAATCCTGCCCTGCTTGATGATATTGATTTCATTGCAGTCAGCCCCGGCCTTGCACCTACTGCTGAGCTGGCCTTGCTGCTACCTGCAGCAGCAGAAAAAAATATACCTGTGTGGAGCGAGATTGAATTATTTGCCCAGGCGCTGGCAGAGTTAAAGCAGGAACGTCAATACCAGCCCAAAGTGATTGCCATTACCGGCACTAATGGCAAAACCACTGTCACAAGCATGACTGGTTTGTTATGCCGTCAGGCGGGCTTATCGGTACAAGTAGCGGGCAATATCAGTCCGGCAGCGTTAGATGTATTGCGCGCCGCGCTGGAACAAGATCAATTACCGAATTGCTGGGTATTGGAACTCTCCAGCTTTCAGCTGCATTACACCACCAGCTTGCAGGCTGATGCTGCTGCCGTACTCAATGTGACGCAAGATCATCTGGATTGGCATGGTGATATGGATGCTTATGCCAAAGATAAAGAGCGTATTTTTGGTCCGCATACAGTACGTGTATTAAATCGTGATGATGCGCGCTGCATGAAAATGCAGCATGCATTAACAAACGTCGTGAGCTTCGGCATAGGCGTTCCTGATACACCGGACGCTTTGGGTCTGGTCACTGAAAACGGTATGCAATGGTTATTGCTGGCTGTGAGTGGCGAAGAGGAAGAAACAAAAAAACGTCGCAAGCCTGCAGCAGAGTCTGAGTTGTTCATCAATCGACTCATGCCATCAGACGCACTAAAAATACGTGGTCAGCATAATGCGGCTAATGCCTTGGCTGCACTGGCGCTATGCCGCGCAATAGGTTTGCCATTGGCGCCGTTACTGCATGCAGCACGTCAGTATCAGGGTGAAGCACACAGAGTTGAGCTGGTCACGACGATAGGCGATGTTGAATATTTCGATGACAGCAAAGGCACCAATGTCGGCGCAACCGTTGCGGCTTTGGTGGGCTTAGGTGCGGGGAAAACTGCGGGACTAGGCGCACATCTGATATTGATTGCTGGTGGTGATGGCAAGGGTCAGGATTTTACGCCGCTGGCTGATCCGGTTGCACGCTATGCGCGCGCAGTTATGCTGATCGGGCGCGATGCACCTGCTATCCGCGCCGCCTTAGCGGATACCGGTGTCGCGCTGACTGATTGCGCTACGCTACAAGAGGCCGTAGTGCAAGCTGCAGCCATCGCAAAAGCAGGGGACGCTGTTTTGCTTTCACCTGCCTGCGCCAGCTTTGACATGTTTGCCAATTATGCGCAGCGCGCCCAAGTGTTTGTTGATGCGGTGCGCGAACTCGGACTTTCACGTGGTGAGGTCAGCGCATGAAAATGGCCTGGGCAAATTTATTCAATCGTGATCTGACATCATCAGAGTCAGCGCAAGGGCAGCGTACGCCCATGATGGAATTTGACCAGCCCATGCTTTGGGTAACGCTGTTGTTGATGCTCACAGGCATAGTGATGGTGTATTCCGCATCCATCAATTTGCCGGATTCTTCCAAAGTAAAGGCACTGACCAGTCATCATTATTTGGTGCGACAAAGCGCTTATGTCGTCATTAGCTTAATAGTCGGCTTGCTGGCTTTTCGTGTACGCATAGAGCAATGGCAAAAATTTGCACCATGGCTGCTTACCGGCGGACTCATCCTGATGATTATTGTTCTGATTCCTGGCATCAGCCACGAAGTCAAAGGCGCACGTCGCTGGATTGGTTTTCATGGTGTGAATTTTCAACCATCCGAATTAATGAAGCTGGCTTTTGTGCTCTATGCAGCTGATTACACTGTACGCAAACAGCACTACATGAACAAGCTGCGTAAAGGGTTTTTTCCTATGGCCGGTGCAGTCGGTGCAGTGGGTGTTTTGCTTTTATGGCAGCCAGATCTGGGTGCGTTTGGCGTGATTATCTGCATCACCATGGGCATATTATTTTTGGGCGGTTTTAACATCATCTGGTTTAGCGGCATGTTGAGTGTGCTGATCACTATTTTTTCACTGATGATTGCATTTGCGCCATGGCGACGCGATCGCATGCTGGCCTATCTCGATCCCTGGAACGCGGATCCGCTGGGCAAAGGTTATCAACTGACGCATTCACTGATTGCATTTGGTCGCGGTGAATTTTTCGGTGTAGGTCTGGGTGGCAGTATCGAGAAGCTGCAATACCTGCCCGAAGCGCATACAGATTTTTTGCTGGCCGTAATCGGTGAAGAGCTGGGGCTGGCAGGCGTGCTGATCGTGACGCTAATGTTTTACTGGTTGGTGCGGCGCGCGTTTGACATCGGGCGTCAGGCCATCGTGTTGGACAATATTTTTGCCGGACTAACTGCAAAAGGCATAGGCATCTGGATAGGTGCGCAGACCTTCATCAACATGGGCGTCAATCTGGGATTGTTGCCTACCAAGGGATTAACACTGCCGCTGATGAGTTATGGCGGTTCAGGCATATTAATGAATTGTATCGGCATCGCAATCTTGCTCAGAATTGACTATGAAAATCGGTCATTGATGCGCGGAGGCCGAACATGAAGCCGCACATGAAGCTCATGGTCATGGCAGCCGGTACCGGCGGCCATATTTTCCCCGGACTGGCGATTGCTGAAACCATGCGTGCGCGCGGATGGCAAGTCACATGGCTGGGCACAGCGCGCGGCATGGAAGCCGAGATTGTGCCGCGTCATGATCTGGTGTTTGATGCAATTGATTTTAGTGGCCTGCGCGGCAAAGGCTGGCGTCATACCGTTACAGGCATAGTCAAAATGGCGGCCGGTTTTGTGCAATGCCTGTCCATCATGCGCAAGCGTAAGCCTGATGTAGTGTTGGGCATGGGTGGGTATGTAACGGTACCGGGCGGGCTGATGGCCAGACTCATGGGCATACCGCTGGCACTCGTTAATGCCGATGCGGCGTTACTGATGTCAAACAAGGCCTTGCTGCCATTCGCAAAAAAAGTATTGTTTGGTTTTACCACTGGCGATGCCGTCAACGCCGCCAGCGCAGCAGGAAAATTTCAAGTCACCGGCAATCCGGTGCGCAAAGAAATCAGCGCGCTACCTGTACCGGAACAACGTTATGCATCACGCAGCGGTAATTTGCATGTGCTGGTCATAGGCGGCAGTCTGGGCGCAAAAATTTTAAATGACACCGTACCTGCAGCATTGGCAAATTTGCCAGCGGCAGAGAGACCCGTCGTGGTGCATCAATCAGGCAAGCAGCACATAGATGCGCTCACTCACGCCTATAGCAAGGCGGGCGTCGCAGCCGAAGTACTGCCATTCATAGATGACATGGCCGCGCGCTATGCATGGGCTGATCTGGTGATCTGTCGCGCCGGTGCAATCACGGTTGCTGAGTTGTGCGCAGCCGGTGTGGCCAGTGTGTTGGTGCCGTTAGTGGCGTCCACTACCTCACATCAGCGTGATAACGCAAACTGGATGGCGCAATCATTGGCCGCTTTGCATATGCCACAAACAGAATTTTCCGCGCAATCATTGGCCGCTTTGCTGCAAAAAATCTCGCGCAGTCAATGTCAGCAAATGGCACAGGCTGCCTATTTGCAAGGCAAGCGCGATGCCAATGCATCCATTGCGCAGGTACTGGAAGAATTGGGTAAGAGATGAAACACAGAATTAAAAAACTACATTTTGTCGGCATAGGCGGTTCCGGTATGAGCGGGATTGCTGAAGTGTTGCTCAATCTTGGCTATACCGTTTCTGGTTCAGATTTGAACAGTAATGCGGCCAGTCGCCGGCTGGCAGATTTGGGTGCTGTCATACATATAGGTCATGCCCCTGCCCATGTTGATGGCGCTGATGCGATTGTGACTTCGACTGCCGTCAAGGCCGACAATCCTGAAGTGATTGCTGCGCGTGCGCTGCATATTCCTATTGTGCCGCGTGCAGTCATGTTGGCTGAGCTGATGCGCTTGAAGAGTGGCATTGCCATAGCCGGCACCCATGGCAAGACCACCACCACCAGTCTGGTTGCCAGCGTGCTGGCAGAAGCCGGATTAGATCCTACCTTTGTCATCGGTGGTCGATTGAACAGTGCAGGTGCGAATGCAAAATTGGGTTCGGGTGATTTTATTGTCGCTGAGGCGGATGAGTCGGATGCTTCGTTTCTGAATCTCTCACCGATGATAGAAGTTATTACCAATATCGATGCCGATCATATGGAAACCTATGATCACAGCTTCGCCAAGCTCAAGCAGGCATTTATAGAATTTACGCAGCGACTACCATTTTATGGTGTGGCGATATTGTGTGTGGATGATGCCAATGTACGCGAAATCATGCCGTTCATCTCCAAGATGATCATGACTTACGGTTTTCATGAAGAAGCTGATGTGCGTGCAATTGATGCACAAGCGGTGCATGGTCATATGGAATTTACGGTAGCGCAGAAAGATTATGCGCCGCTAAAAGTGCGCTTGAATCAGCCTGGCATGCACAACATACAAAACGCTTGTGCAGCAATTGCGATTGCGCGTGAGCTGGATGTCAAAGACAGTCATATTCAAAAAGCCTTGCTGGAATTTACCGGCGTCGGAAGACGTTTTACCCGCTATGGCGAATTGCCACTGCCAGGTGATAAAGGCAACTTCGCGTTAGTCGATGACTACGGCCATCATCCGGTCGAGACCGCAGCCACCATTGCAGCGGCGCGCGGTGCTTATCCGGGGCGCAGGCTGGTGCTGGCTTTTCAGCCGCATCGTTACACCCGCACGCGTGATTTGTTTGAAGATTTCGTCAAGGTGCTCTCAACGGTAGATGTGCTGGTGCTGGCTGATGTGTATGCCGCAGGCGAGCAGCCCATACCGGCAGCGGATGGCAGATCGCTAGCGCATGCACTGCGAGTCGTCGGTAAGACGGAACTGATCTTTGTAGAAAATATCGCAGACATGCCTGCCACTTTGCTGGAGATGGCAAGCAATCATGATGTGGTCATCACGATGGGTGCAGGATCAATTTCGAATGTGCCGGGTCAATTGCAGCAACTGACCGCGCAAAAACCTTAAAAGGTATGAATTTAGTAAGCGTGAATTTATGAGTGTGAATGTATGAATGCGAATTTAAAACAGGAATTTGGCAAAGTAGGTGTGTTGTTCGGCGGACGCTCTGCCGAGCGCGAGATATCGTTGATGTCAGGATCTGGTGTGCTCGAGGCATTGCTTGCAGCCGGTGTTGATGCGCATGCATTTGATCCGGCAATGCGCACGCTTGCCGATCTGGCAGCAGAAAAATTTGATCGGATATTTATTGCCTTGCACGGACGCTATGGTGAAGACGGCACGTTGCAAGGTGCGCTTGAGCAGATGGGTATTCCCTACACCGGCCCCGGTGTACTGGCTTCGGCCATTGCAATGGATAAGGCGATGACCAAGCGCGTCTGGTTATTCCATGGACTCTCTACACCGCGCTTTGAAATGTTGCATGCGCAGAGCGATTGGAATCAGGTAGCAGCAACGCTGGGTTTGCCCTTGATTGTGAAACCGGCGCATGAAGGCTCGACGCTGGGTCTGACAAAAATAACGGATGCATCGCAATTACCAGCAGCGTATGCGCAAGCAGCAAAATTTGATCGCGCAGTAATGGCGGAAGAATTCATCAGCGGCATGGAGTTGACATGTCCGGTGTTGGGCGAGGGTGATGATGCACGTGCGCTGCCGGTGGTGCGCATCGTTGCGCCTGATGCCAATTATGACTATCAGAATAAATATTTTTCAAACGAGACGCAGTATCTGTGTCCTAGCGGTCTGCCAGAAGCGCAGGAAAACAGATACAGCAACTGGTGCTGGATAGTTATCGCACGCTGGGTTGTCGCGGCTGGAGTCGTGCTGATGTGATGGTACGCGCAACAGATGGCAAGCCGTTCCTGTTGGAGATTAATACTTCGCCAGGTATGACGGGTCATTCACTGGTGCCGATGTCGGCCAAGGCCGCGGGCATGCCGTATGAAGCCTTGTGCGTAGAGATATTGCGAATGGCGGCACTCGATCTGCAAGCTAAGCCGGCTTGGAATGAGCAAAAGAACTGAAAGAGAGTAAACGAAAAACGCCATGTGGAATGACATCAGAACCTTGAACATCCTCACCCGAGCCATGCTCGGTGTGCTGCTGCTCGTTCTGCTTTCTGCTGGTTATAAATGGGTGGCCAGGCAAAGTTTTTTTGACTATCGCGTAATTCGTGTCAAAGGCGCGCATCAGACGCCGCTGCGTTTTGTAGATGAGGCAACAGTGCGTAGTTCGGCGTTGCCGCGATTACGCGGGAATTTTTTGAACGGCGATTTACATACAATGCGCGCCATATTTGAAACAGTGCCTTGGGTTCATCGCGCATCAGTAAGACGCGAATGGCCTAACAAACTGGTTGTGACGGTAGAAGAATATGAAGCGCTGGGAACTTGGGGTAAAGACGATGATCGCTTGCTCTCAGTTGACGGTGTGGTGTTTACGGCGAATTTGTATGAAGCCGAGCAGGAAGGTCGGTTGCTTGAATTGTCGGGCCCGGAAGACAGCGCACCAGAAGTGGCTGCACGCGTAAAAGATTTGCAGGCATGGCTGGCGCCAGTTGGACTCAAGCCACGCGGTTTGAGTTTATCCAGGCGCTATGCATGGACTGTCGAGCTCGACAATGGCACTACCTTGAAGCTGGGACGTGAACATGGTCCGGGTCAGATTAAGGCGCGGGTAGAAAGATTTGTCAGTGTTTATCCGCAACTGGCAGAGCGGCTGCCCAATGGTATGGGCGTGATAGACATGCGTTATCCAAATGGACTGGCGCTGCGCTTACGGACAAATGGCGGCAATAGTGTAAGCAGTGCCAGTCGTGTGAATGGTACCTATGGTGTTAATGGTATTAATTATACGAATGATGTGATTGAAGATGATGCTGCGCGGCCTGAAGAAAAAAGTGACATCTAAAAAGACGCAATGAATACATTAAATTTTTATAACGTAAAAACTGCTGAGCCAAAAAAATCATGACAAAAGATGCGAAAAATCTGATCGTTGGCCTTGATATCGGCACCTCTAAGGTGGTGGCCGTGGTGGCCGAGGTGATGCCAGACGGCCGTCATGAAGTCATAGGCTTGGGGCAGCATGAATCCAAGGGCTTGAAAAAAGGCGTGGTGGTGAATATCGAAGCCACTGTCGAATCTATACAGCGTGCGCTGGAAGAAGCCGAGCTGATGGCGGATTGCCAGATACGCTATGTGTGGACCGGCATTGCAGGCAGCCATATACGCAGTTTCAATTCCAGTGGCATGGTCGCTATCAAGGATAGGGAAGTCACCGCTGCCGATGTAAACCGGGTGATAGACACAGCCAAGGCGGTCAATATTCCTACCGATCAGCAGTTGTTGCATACCTTGCCGCAGGAATTCATCGTCGACAATCAGGAAGATGTGCGTGAGCCTATAGGCATGAGCGGCATACGTCTTGAGGTGAAGGTGCATATCGTCACTGGTGCCGTCTCTGCGGTACAAAATATTATCAAGTGCGTGAGGCGTTGTGGCCTTGAAGTGTCCGATCTGATTTTGCAGCCCATGGCTTCTGCCGAGGCAGTGCTGACTGAAGATGAAAAAGAATTAGGTGTGGTGTTAGTGGATATCGGTGGCGGCACGACTGACGTTGCAATTTTTACCGAGGGTGCTGTGCGTCATACAGCAGTCATTCCGATTGCAGGCGATCAGATCACCAATGATATTGCGATGGCCTTGCGCACACCGACTGCTGAAGCAGAAGAAATCAAGGTGCGCTATGGCGTGGCCAAGCAAGTGCTGGCTGATCCGGGCGAGACGTTTGATGTGCCGGGCTTAGGTGACCGTGCGGTGCGTTCTTTATCACGCCAGGCTTTGGCTGCTGTTATAGAGCCGCGTGTAGAAGAGTTGTTTGCGCTGGTACATCAGGTCGTGCGCGAGTCTGGTTTTGAAGAGGTTCTGTCATCGGGAATTGTATTGACCGGTGGCAGCGCCATGATGCCCGGCATGATGGAACTGGCTGAAGATATTTTTCTAAAGCCAGCGCGTGTGGGTACACCGGTTTATAGCGGTCAGTTAGCGGATGTGGTGAGGAGTCCGCGTTATTCAACTGTGCTGGGATTGTTGTTAGAAGCGAAGCGGCAGTATTTGCGTGGTCAGGTTGTGCATCGTCAGGGTGGATCGGCGAAAGCTGTCTTGCAGCGGATGAAAGAGTGGTTTCTCGGGAATTTCTGATTTCGGATTTCAGGGTTGAAGTTTTAATTTTTAATTTTTAATTTTGTTTTTTATTTTTTGTATTAACTCGCAGTTGTTAGTTGCTAGCCGTCACGACCAGTAATGGCTATTGACTAAAAACTGCTTCACAAAGGGAGTCATCATGGAAATCACAATGCTGGAAAATACTAAGGGTACCGTGATCAAGGTTGTGGGCGTCGGCGGCGCTGGTGGTAATGCTGTGCAGCACATGATTAACAAGGGTGTGTCTGGTGTGGAGTTTGTTGTTGCCAATACCGATGCACAGGCTTTGTCCTTGTCGAAAGCGCATAACGTGATTCAGATCGGCGAAAGCGGTCTGGGTGCGGGCATGAAGCCGGCGGTAGGTCGTCAGCTGGCTGAAGAAACACGCAGCCGTATCGAAGATGCATTGCGCGGTGCGCACATGGTCTTTATTGCCGCGGGTATGGGCGGCGGTACGGGTACAGGCGCTGCGCCCATCGTGGCGCAGGTTGCCAAAGAACTCGGCGCACTCACTGTAGCCGTGGTGTCCAAGCCGTTCTCTTACGAGGGACAAAAATGCATGGATATCGCTGATGAAGGTTTAGAAGAATTAGGCAAGCATGTTGATTCCTTAATCGTGATTCTCAATGAAAAACTCGAAGAGATTTATGAAGACGGCAGCATGATGGAATGGCTGCAGCATGCAGATGATGTACTCAACAATGCTGTTGCCGGTATTGCCGAGATCATTAATGTGCCAGGCCATATCAATGTCGACTTCAATGACGTTAAAACCATCATGGGCGAGCAGGGCAAAGCCATGATGGGTACGGCAGTGGCTTCTGGTATTGATCGTGCGCGTATCGCTGCCGAGCAGGCCGTTGCCTCGCCATTGCTTGATGGTGTGGATCTGTCCGGTGCCAGCGGTGTGTTGGTCAATGTGACCGCCAGCCGTAGCCTGAAGGGTAAGGAAATCAAGGAAGTTATGGCCACCGTACGTGCCTTCGCTGCAGCGGATGCATCAATCGCTCAAGGTATTGCGTATGACGAATCTATGGGCGATGAAATCCGTGTCACGGTTGTGGCAACCGGGCTGGGTCGTAAACGTCCTACCTTAGTGAAAAATCCTATGCCGCGCCTTAAAACCGGCACCTATGATGGCGGCGGTGATGCGGTTGCCAGTAATGGCCAGGCTGAGACCACTGCACCAGCTTATGAAGCGATACGCACGCCAGCAGTATGGCGTCGTGAATCTGCCTCCGAGACGGTGCGGGCAATGGAGCGCAATGGTACGGAAACGTACGATATTCCTGCATTTTTACGTCGTCAGGCTGACTGATCCTGCAAAAAAAAGGCAGGCACGGCATACTCCTGCCTGAAAGCTGCGCCCAACAGGGCGCGGCTTTCTGCAGTTACGCTCGGGCGCAATCATCATTGCGCCATTCCCGGGCGTTGCTGATGCCGACTGAATCACTGCCACTAACACGAAGGGATCACATATGACTATCAAGATTGGCGACCATCTGCCAGAGGGCAAACTTGCCGAATTTATCGAAACCGAAACAGCCGGATGCACGCTGGGACCAAATACGTTCAATGTTTCCGATCTGACAAAAGGCAAGACAATTGCCATTTTCGGTTTGCCTGGCGCTTTTACGCCGACCTGTTCAGCACAGCATGTGCCTGGCTATATCGCGCATGCTAAAGAATTGCATGCCAAGGGTGTCGATGAAATCTGGTGTATTTCGGTTAATGATGCATTCGTGATGGGTGCATGGGGTCGTGAGCTTAACGCTACTGGTATCGTGCGCATGATGGGTGATGGCAATGCGGATTTCAGCAAAGCGCTAGACTTGTCTGCGGATTTTTCTGCGTATGGCATGGGCACACGTTCACAGCGTTATTCGATGCTGGTTAAGGATGGCGTAGTCAAGCAATTGCATGTGGAGGCAGCGGGCAAATTTGAAGTTTCTAATGCAGAGACGATGCTGGCGCAGCTGTAAACAAATCAAGATCGACAATAAGTAGAGCAAGAAGTAAGACGAGCCACTGAATGACAGCGCTGACTGCAGTTCAGTGGTTTTTTTAAAATTAAAATTATGTTTGCTGTAATTTATTTAGATGCAGTATGCCGATGATTAAACAGCGCACCATTAATGAAACCGTAAAGACGACTGGCGTAGGCCTGCATTGTGGCACGCGGGTTGAGCTGACCTTACGTCCCGGTGCAATTGATACGGGCATTGTATTTCGTCGGGTTGATCTTGATCCGGTGGTTGAGCTGGTTGCTACTGCCACGGGTGTGGGTGATACGCGCATGGCGTCAGTGCTGGAAAAAGATGGCGTGCGGGTATCGACGGTTGAACATTTGCTCTCTGCTTGCGCCGGACTGGGTATAGATAATCTGATCGTGGAGTTAAACGCAGAAGAAATTCCCATCATGGACGGCTCGGCGGCTTCGTTTGTATTTTTACTGCAGCAGGCTGGTCGGGCTGAGCAAGCCGCAGCGAAAAAATTTATTCGTGTGCTGCAGACAGTTGAAGTGCGTGAAGGCACGGGCGCACAAGAAAAATGGGCGCGCCTGCAACCCATGCATGGTTTCAGCTTAAAGTTTTTTATTGAATTTAATCATCCAGCGATAGATGGCAGCGGCCAGACTGCCGAAGTAGATTTGAGCTTCGAATCCTACATACAAGAAATTGCACGTGCCCGCACATTTGGTTTCATGCAGGATGTAGAAACATTGCGCGGCATGGGTTTGGCGCGTGGCGGCTCACTCGAAAATGCGATTGTGATGGATGAGTTCCGCATACTTAATGCGGGCGGCTTGCGCTATAAAAATGAATTTGTGCGTCATAAAATTCTCGACGCAATGGGTGATTTATATCTGATCGGCCATCCGTTATTAGCAAGTTACACCGCCCATAAATCCGGTCATGCGATGAACAATAAATTATTGCGTGCGCTGCTGGCGCAGCCGGGTGCGTATGAGATAGTCAGTTTTGATAGCGCAGAAATGGCGCCGGCGGCTTACGCCGCGCAGTTGGATGAAGAATGGGCAATGGCTTAGTGGCTGTTAGTTAAGCGTGAACGCTCCGATCCCATTCAAAGTCACTGGATCCCGGCCTGCGCCGGGATGACGATTTTAGGGTCAGCCGCTTCTCGATCGTCATTCCGGCGCAGGCCGGAATCCAGTGACTTTCGTTAAGTACCTGAAATTTTGCCTTAACTGA
>CAIVDH010000034.1 GCA_903904635.1 uncultured Burkholderiales bacterium
CCGATCTTGCAGGGAAAATGGAAATGCGCCCTTCATCAAATGGCAATTACCTCTCGCTTACCGTCACTATCCGAGCAACCAGCCGCGAACAGCTGGATAATTTATATCGGGCGCTGTCTTCGCATCACATGGTTAAATACGTTCTGTAATCCGCACAGCTCGCCCCTATGACTGCATCCGCGATAATGACACCTGCAGTGGAAATCGTTGCGCGCGGTCTGGAAGACTACGCACTCACCTTTGCGGCCATGCGCAGCTTTACCGATAGCCGCACACCTGATACGCCTGATCAGCTATGGCTGGTTGAACATCCGCCTGTATTTACATTAGGCCTGGCCGCTGATCCTGCGCACATAATCGATGCCCATGCTATACCTGTGGTGCAAACAGATCGCGGTGGCGAAGTGACGTATCACGGGCCCGGTCAGGCGGTTATTTATCTATTGTTTGATCTGCGTCGCAAACAGGGGCAAAAATTGCTACCGCGCGAGTTTGTTTCACGGGTAGAGCAAGCCGTTATCGACACACTCGCAGCGTATAATTTGCAAGGTGTGCGCAAGCCCGGCGCACCCGGCATTTATCTGGCAAATGGTAACTGGCAGGGCGCGAAAATTGCGGCGCTGGGTCTGAAAATTCGCGGCAGCGGTTGCACATACCATGGCGTAGCGTTGAACGTAACGATGAACTTGCAACCGTTTTCGTGGATTAATCCCTGCGGTTACGCTGGCTTGGCCACCGTAGATATGCAAACACTAGGTATAGCCGCACCACTTGCAAACGTGCAGATGGCACTGGCAAAGAATTTGATCGAACAACTCCAAGGACAGGCGCAACAGGAATTGGCACCATAAGCACACTCCTGCAGCCAGACAAATTAGCTATGAACGAATCTAAAATCGAAACCAACATCGACACGCAAGTCGCAACCAAAACCGAGGCTGCAGCCCCTGTCTATAACCCGACTGAAAAACAAAAAGGTGCTGGCAAGACCTCCCGCATTCCTATCAAAATCATACCGGCTGAAAGACTACCCAAGCCTGACTGGATACGCGTAAAAGCCGCGTCTCCCACTACACGATTTTATGAAATCAAAGATATCCTGCGCGCCAATAAGTTAGTGACTGTGTGCGAAGAAGCATCATGTCCGAACATAGGCGAATGTTTTGGCAAAGGCACAGCCACATTCATGATCATGGGCGACAAATGTACGCGACGTTGTCCATTCTGTGATGTCGGGCATGGCCGACCCGATCCGCTGGATACGGACGAACCAGAAAATCTTGCACGCACTATCGCTGCACTCAAGCTCAGCTATGTCGTCATTACATCGGTAGACCGTGATGACTTGCGTGATGGTGGTGCCGGCCATTTTGTGGAATGCATACAGCGGGTACGCGCCTTGTCACCGGCCACCCGCATAGAGATTCTGACACCGGATTTTCGTGGTCGCATGGATCGTGCGCTGGAAATTTTGAAAATTGCACCACCTGATGTGATGAACCACAATCTCGAAACCGTGCCCCGTCTATATCGTGAAGCGCGCCCCGGCTCCGATTATGACTATTCACTCAATTTGCTAAAACGATTCAAGGCCTTGCATCCGAATACACCGACAAAATCAGGCCTGATGGTAGGACTAGGCGAGACGGATGAAGAAATACTGCAGGTCATGCGTGATTTACGCACCCATGATGTAGACATGCTAACCATAGGACAGTATCTGATGCCTAGTGGCGAACATCTGCCGGTGCGCCGCTACGTGCATCCGGATACATTCAAGATGTTTGAGCAAGAGGCTTACAAAATGGGCTTTGCGCATGCTGCCATCGGCGCAATGGTGCGCAGCTCTTATCATGCTGATCAGCAGGCGCAAGGTGCAGGTGTGGATATGGGCCAGACTGCGGGTTAAACCATGGCTTAATAATTGAACTTATCACTGCGCGGAAGATTTGACTTCCCTTGTTCTTACACTTCATCGTTTATTGCGTACTAGGCAGAAGATTGATTCGTATGCAAACAAAGACACTAGATTCCGGCATGCGCCCACTACTGTCCGTAACATTTTCATAGCTTCTCCTCAAGTTGTTGATGGTTCATGTTTTGAAGCTTCTGCGGTCGCGTTCGGACTTTGGGGATGATGCGATCAAACAAGCTGCAGCGTAATTCAGCCAAGAACAACCATAGCGAATCGCTGCGTCCTTGTTTCTGGTGATACAACGCCAGTAACAAGTGCGTGATGAGAGCGGTAAGGATTTGGATACGGACGGCATTCTCGCTTCGTCCTAGGAAGCGCCGTATGTTCAGATGTTGCTTGATCCATTTAAAAAACAGCTCGATACCCCATCGCGCCTTGTAATCTTGGGCAATGTCGCGCGCCGGGCTGGTCATGTCATTGGTTGCCAGCACCAATGCATCACGCCCCGGGCGAGCTACAGCAATCCGACGCAACGGCTGTTGATACGCATTGCGATGACCACCTGGATGTAAATGGGTAAAGCGCACCCATTCGTCTGCCACAATGATGTCGGCATCCTCGGGCGCAATCGGCTGAGAACACATCAATGTCAAACCCACATTGCGTTTGAATCGGGTTACGAAGATCGCGCCGCTCTTCTCAATCCGATGCCACCAGTTGTAATCGCAATAAGCCTTGTCGAACACATAGCGCGCCCCTTGCTCAAGGGGTAGCTGCCGGCCTTGCTCCACATCATTGACCGTTGGGATGGTGATGCTTTGCCTAACGGGGGCTTGGGCATGCGCATCATAGAGCACATGCAGCTTGAGGCCTTGGGTATGGCAGGTACGGTCTGCTGCAGTCCATTCATCAAAGCCATGCCCCTTTAGCGTGATTGAGCTCGAATCGATTAGGTAGAGCAACTCTTGCGCATCCCGGCGCAGGTGTCGATGCGTTTGCGTCATCAACCAGCTAGCCAATTCAGCAAAGAGAGCCGGATCGCAACATCGGTTCGCATCAGACAGTGTGGTGCGTCGTAACGGGCCACAATCCAGGTGATAGTGATGACGCCGCTGTCGGTTGAAGCCGGCCTCGACAGTGCGCAGACTCGAGAGACCCGAGAGCTGCACAAAAATCATCGCTTGGAGTTGCTGCCAGGCTCGAAAGGAGTGGCGATAGCGATCAGCTTGATGTTGGGCTACAAGCCGATCGAACAAGGGTCGCGGAATCGCATTGATTAGCGCGCGGAATCGACATAAGCTAAACATGTTGCAGGCCTCGGCGGTGAGTTGACATTCTGGGTTAGATCCCGAATCGCCAGGGTCTGCAACCGTTTCCGCCGATTGCCTTTAAATTGTTCCGGACAGTAGTGGGCGCAGGCCGGAACCCAGTGTCTTTGTTTGCGCACGCATCAACCTTCTGCATGATTGGCAATCAATCATGAGTGCAAAATTAAAAACAAACGACGTCAAATGCTGAGTACGGGGGTGTGAGGAAGACAGCAGGATGGCAGCCGGTATAATCCCTACTTTATGTGTTCCACATGCGCGCCACCTCCCGGCCGCG
>CAIVDH010000035.1 GCA_903904635.1 uncultured Burkholderiales bacterium
ACACCGGCATAACCCAGCGTCAGTGAATCACGATCAATACGGATCACATGATCCATGATGGGCACAACCAAATCTTCAGCGACGTCCTGAATCTTGAACACATCCACACCCGTTTCTATCCCCATGCGTGAGCAAACAGCGATGAATACTTCCATAGGCGTGTTGCCCGCACCTGCACCCAGACCAGCAGCAGCGGCGTCAATACGATTGGCACCGGCTTGCACTGCAGCGAGTGAATTCGCAATGCCCATGGCCATATTGTGATGACCATGAAATCCTAATTCCGTCTCAGGCTTTAATGCTTGACGCACGGCTGTAATGCGTGAAGTCACATCATCAGGCAGCATGTAGCCGGCCGAGTCGGTCACGTAGATACAATTAGCGCCATAACTTTCCATCAGCTTGGCCTGTATGACTAATGCTTCCGGTGTACTCATATGCGCCATCATCAGAAAACCGACGGTGTCCATATCAAGTGCACGCGCTTTGGTAATGTGCTGCTCACTCACATCGGCTTCGGTGCAATGTGTAGCTACACGTATGGTGCTCACACCAATATCTTTGGCCATCAGCAAATGTTCAACGGTACCTATGCCGGGCAATAGCAGCGCTGATATTTTTGCTTTCTTCATCAGCGGAATTACCGCACCCAGATATTCTTCATCGGTATGCGCTGGAAAACCATAATTGACTGACGAGCCACCCAGACCATCACCGTGTGTCACTTCGATTAACGGCACTCCGGCATTATCGAGGCCACAGGCAATGCTTTTCATTTGATCCAGCGTCATCAGATGGCGCTTGGGATGCATGCCGTCACGCAGCGTCATATCGTGTACGGTGATTTTTTTACCTTGTAGATTCATGATCTTGTCCTTTCCACTTAAGCCGCTTGCAAGATGAGCTTGCCGGCGATGATTTCTTCTGCAAACATTTCTGCAGTACGTGCCGCAGCAGCGGTCATGATGTCGAGGTTGCCTGCGTATTTAGGCAGATAGTCGCCCAAGCCTTCCACTTCAAGGAAGATCGATACGCGATTGCCATCAAACACCGGCCCATTAACCAGCTTGTAACCGGGCACATATTTTTGTACTTCTTTAATCATCTCGTGCACGGATGCCGTGATCTTGGCCTGATCCGGTGCCGTCTCCGTTAAGCAATGCACGGTGTCGCGCATGATCAGCGGAGGATCAGCCGGATTAATGATGATGATGGCTTTACCTTTTTGTGCGCCGCCTACTTTTTCAACTGCACCAGCCGTCGTGCGGGTGAACTCATCAATATTTTTACGTGTGCCGGGACCAACTGAGCGGCTGGAAACGGTTGCGACGATTTCGCCATAGGTGACCGTCTGCACACGTGAGACTGCCGCCACCATTGGTATGGTTGCCTGACCACCGCAGGTGACCATGTTCACATTCATCTCGCCCTTGCCGACATGCTCTTTCAAGTTCACAGGCGGCACACAAAAAGGACCAATCGCTGCGGGTGTCAGATCAATCATCATTACGCCCAGCTCAGTGAGCTTGCGTGAATTTTCTGCATGTACATAAGCACTGGTGGCATCAAAAGCGATTTGTATACCGTCGGCTTTGACATGCGGCAGCAAACCATCAACGCCATCGGCGGTGGTCTTGATACCCATTTCACGCGCGCGCTTCAAACCATCTGAATTCGGATCTATACCCACCATCCATACTGGTTCCAACACGGGGCTGCGTTGCAGTTTAGCCAGCAGATCGGTGCCGATATTGCCGGGGCCGATCAGGGCACATTTAATTTTTTTTGTCATGGATTACTGCTCCTTGTATGAATTATGTTCAGATGAAACGCACGGAGGTACTGCCCAATCCACCGACTGAGCAAACCAGGCTGTCACCCGCTATAACAGGCACCAGCGGCGACTGCGAACCGGACAAAATCACATCGCCCGCTTTTAATGAAATACCAAACGCGCCTAGCGTATTAGCCAGCCATGCCACTGAATTTACCGGTGAGCCTTGTACAGAAGCGCCGCATGAAGTGCTGATGATTTCGCCGTTCTTCTCCAGCACCATGCCGGCCAGTGCTAAATCGAGATCATAAGGACTGCGACGCGTGCCACCCAAAACAAACACACCGCAAGACGCATTGTCTGCCACGGTGTCTTGAATTTTTATTTTCCAATCCTTGATGCGTGAATCCACAATCTCAAAACATGGCATCACGCATTCTGTGGCGCGCATGACATCGTCAGCGGTGACACCAGGACCAGTCAGATCATGCGCGAGTATGAATGCCACTTCGGCTTCCGCTTTAGGCGCAATCATTTTGCTGGTATCGACTGCCTGCCCTTCGTTGAACACCATGCCTGAGAGCAGATGACCAAAGTCCGGCTGATTCACGCCCAGCATGTCCATCACCACTTTGCTGGTGACACCAATTTTTTTACCGATCACCACTTCACCCGCATCCAGTCGGCGCTGAATCATGCGCAACTGAATATGGTAAGCATCTTCTATGCTGATATCAGGCTCGCGATTGGTCAGCGGCTCTATCGGCGCGCAGTTGATGAGGGATGCATATAATTCATCGCCATAGCGCGCGATAGTCTCTGGTTTCATGGCCATATTAAAATTCTCCGGTGTTCAAAGTTTAATCATTACGTTACGCAGGTCGGTGTAAAACTCTAGCGAGTGCACACCACCTTCACGACCGATGCCTGAGGCTTTGGAACCGCCAAAGGCAGTACGCAAATCGCGCAGGAACCAGCTATTAATCCAGCACAGGCCCACCTTGATGGCTGAGGCCATACGATGCGCAGTCGACAGATCTGAAGTCCAGACTGTGGTGGCCAATCCGTATTGCGTGTTGTTGGCCAACGCAATCGCTTCTTCTTCGGTGTCGAATGGCGCGATATGGCAGCAAGGCCCGAATATTTCTTCGCGTATGACCGATGCAGTCTCAGGCAAACCCGTCCAGATCGTCGGTTGCACCCAATGGCCGGTGGCCATCTCGCCTGGCATCACAGGTGCACCGCCACCGGTGACGATGGTGGCACCCTCTGCCTTGGCCTTGGCGTAGTAGGACAATACTTTTTCTTTATGTTCAGCCGATATCAGCGGGCCCAGTCCTACACCGGGTTCATTTGGCGGGCCGATTTTTAGCGCCTCTGCTTTGGCTTTGAGTGCTGCAACAAATTTATCGAAGATAGGACGTTGTACATACACGCGCTCGGTACCCAGACAAACCTGACCGCAGTTTTCAAACACGCTGCGTGTAATGCCTGCAACCGCTTTATCAAAATCTGCATCGGCAAATACGATGCCGGCATTTTTACCGCCCAACTCAAACGACACCGGACGCACGCCTTTGGCTGCTGCCGCCATGATGGCTTCGCCGGTACGAGTCTCGCCTGTGAAGGTGATGCCGTCCACACCCTGATGACGGGTTAAAAATTCACCGGCTGAATTCGGACCAAAGCCATGCACGACGTTGTACACACCTTTAGGTATGCCAACCTTGTTCATCACTTCACCCAGCAGCGTAGCAGTGGCCGGTGTTTCTTCAGAAGGCTTAACGATTACAGCATTGCCGCAGGCGAGTGCCGGACCGACTTTCCAAGTCATCAAAAGCAAAGGCAAATTCCATGGGCACACTACGGCGATCACACCGAGTGGCGAGCGCACACCGTAGCTGACTGCGGTGCCGCCATCCGGCGTGGTCATGGTAAAACTTTCAGTCGGCGCATTTTTGATGATGTCAGCGAATACTTTGAAATTAGCAGCGCCGCGCGGAATATCGATGTGGGATGCCAGCGCATGCGGCTTGCCGGTATCAGCCATTTCAGCCTGCAGAAAATCATCGAAACGATGGTTGATTTCATCTGCCACGGCATACAGCAATTCCACTCGCTTGACAACGGAGAGCTTGCCCCATTCGCCATCGACTGCAGCGCGTGCGGCAATGACTGCCGCATCGACTTCTGCCTGACCGGCTTCATGTACCAGACCGATGACATGATTGTCGACGGGTGCACGGTTTTCAAATGTTTTGCTGGTGGCGACGAAGGCGCCGTTAATAAAGTTATGAAACTGTTTCATGATTTTTTTCCGTTAAGTTCTGTATTCGTTTTTGAGTTTATTTTTATGCCAAACCAATCGCGTGCAATCCTGCACGCGCACATTCCTCATCCTGCTCTGCTGATCCGCCCGACACACCGATGCCGCCTATGCGCACACCGTTTTCAACGATAGGCACACCACCACCAAAAATCACCAGCCGCGGACGCAATGGCAAACCGGCACGCAAGGCTTCATCACCCGCCAACACTTTCATCCACTGACTAGTCGGAAAACCAAAACTGGCCGAGGTGTAAGCCTTGTCTATTGCGATATCAATCGAATGCAAAAAAGCACCGGGCATACGCAGAAATCCGGCCAACACACCTGCGCTGTCGGTAATGGCCACATTAATGTTGATGCCCAGCGTTGTTGCATGGGCAACCGTGGCTTGCAGCGCGATGCTGGCCGCTTCGGCGGAGATCACGGCCTGACTGACACTGACTGAGGCTGGGCTGGAGTTTTTCATCGCTGTTTTAGGTTCAATTAAGGGTTGAGGTTAGCGATAGTGGGCAATACTGTCCAATACCGTTTTTTTCGATCACAATACCTAAAAGGTATGAATCATTAATTAAGGAAACATCATGGATTTGCGACAAATGCGTTACTTCCTGACGCTGGCCGAGGAACGTAATTTCACCCGCGCCGCCGAGCGACTGCACATGGCGCAACCACCGCTGACGCGCCAGATACGCGCGCTGGAAGACGAGCTCGGTGCCGAATTGTTTGTGCGCACTGCCAAGGGTGTCACGCTCACTGAAGCGGGTCTGGCGCTGATGGATGAAGTGCCCAATCTGCTGGCGCTGGCGCAGCGTGCCAAAGAGCGTGCGCTGCTGGCTAGTCAGGGGCATACCGGCCGGCTCGATATCGGTATTTTTGGCTCCGGTGTACTCGACGCTATTCCGCGCATACTCGCGCGCTTTCATGCCGACCGGCCCGAAGTCAAAATTGTGTTGCATAACCTGACCAAGACCGAACAGATTGAGGCCTTGCGCGAGCGGCGCATTAGCGTGGGATTCAATCGCCTGATTCCGCCGGAAGCCGATCTGAAAGTGGTGACGGTGCTGCGCGAAACCATGATGATTGCGCTGCCTGCGCATCATGCGCTGACTAAAAAAGCATCGCTGATGATACCCGACCTGTCTGATCAGCCGCTGATACTGTATCCGCGCCTGCCCATAGCGGGGCTGGCGCAGCAAGTCATGCAAGCGTTCGTGCGCGAAAAAGCGGTGCTGCGTGTGGAACAGGAAGTCGAAGACGTACTGACCGCCATCGCGCTGGTCGCGGGTGGTTTTGGCGTATGCGTTACCACCGCATCGTCGGCCAGCTTGCGCCTGCCGGGCGTGGTCTACCGTCCCCTGATCAGTAAGCATCTGCGTGAAATCGAATTAAGCTGTCTGTATCGACAGTCTGATGAGTCGCCATTGCTGGCGGCGTTTGTATCGGTGGTACGAAATTTTTCGCTGCAGTCAGCCACGCCCAAGGCGAAGCTGACTGGCAAACGAAAAGCCTGAAAGAAAAAACAGCGATCAGGTCGATCAGGTGTATACGTCGGTGAATGAAGGCACTGCATCGCCGGTGTGATAAAAAATACCGGTCCACAGTTTGTCTTCAGTCCAGGTGGTGACAGGACGATCAGGCTGAGCCAGATAACCTAAGCCAGCGAAGGTCTCATTACGATTGCCGCTAGGATCAAAGAAGTAAATCGTCTCACCGCGTGTGATGCCATGACGGGTTGGTGCCACATCGATTTTGACTTTGTTCTTGGCCATGATGTCGGCTGCTTTCAACACGTCATGCCATGAATCGAGGAAGAATGAAATGTGATGTATGCC
>CAIVDH010000036.1 GCA_903904635.1 uncultured Burkholderiales bacterium
AATCCATTCACGATTGGCTTTTGGCTGTGGTTGGCCTACCAAACCGGCTCGGCTGTTCTAGGTGTGACCGCGCCCGCTCCCGCTGGAATGGAGAACCTGAACTGAGAAGTGGCTCGGTTGATTTGAACAAGTTAACCCCAATAGATAAGTGCCATGGGGTGGGTTTGAAGGGATGCAGAGTTGTCCACGGCGGCGGGCGTCGCTTGGCGACGAACGACCGACGCGGTGGTCAACTCGGGGCGCACCGGAGATTTCATTTTATGCAGCCTCACGTAAAGGCTGCAAGTTCGATAGCCAAACCTGCTCTGGCGTTTTGTCACCAAGACTTGAATGACCACGTTCACTGTTGTACCAGCTGATGTATTGCGCGATGTCCGTGCGCGCGTCGCTCACGCTGTCGTAGGCTCGAAGATAGACACGTTCGTACTTGATCGAGCGCCAGACCCGTTCGACGAAGACGTTGTCACGCCAGGCGCCGCGTCCGTCCATGGACAGTTGCACGCCATGGCCAATCACTGCGTCGACGAACTCCTGTGCAGTGAACTGGCTGCCTTGGTCGGTGTTGACGATGTCCGGTCTGCCGAACCGGGCATACGCCTCTTGCAGCGCCTCTACCGCGTGCACGGCCTCCAGCGTTATCGCCACTCGGTGCGCCAGAATCTGCCGACTGTTCACGTCCACCACCGCCGTCAGGTACACAAAGCCACGCGCCATGCGAATATAGGTCGTATCCAACGCCCAGACTTGGTTGCTGCGCTTGATTGCCAGCTTACGCAGCAGGTAAGGAAACACCTTGTGCTGCGCGTTTCTCTGACTGGTGCCCGGCTGCGGCGCCAACGCCGATATACCCATCTTGCGCATCAGCGTGCGGATGCGCAGCCTGCCCGCATCATGGCCCTGCCTGCGCAATGCGCTACGCAACTGACGCGAGCCCATGAACGGGAAGTCCAAGTGCAACCTGTCCATCGCATTCATCAACACCAGATCCCTTTGGCTGGTCGGCTTGGGCAGGTAATACACCGCCCCTCGACTGATATTGAGCAACTCGGCCTGACGCTTCACGCTCAGTGGGTGGCTACGGTCAATCATTTGCCTGCGCTCAGCAACCCCGCCTTGGTGAGCGCGCGTTCTAAAAAATCGATCTCCAGCGCCTGCTGCCCTATCTTTGTGTGCAGCGGCACCAGATCGACCGGCTCCTGTCCCTTGGATGAGGCACCAAACACGCCAGCTGCGCTGCTCAGTAATTGCTTCTTCCACTCAACGATTTGCGTGGGGTGCAGTTCAAACTGTTGGCACAGTTCCGCCAAAGTCTTGTCTTCTCGCAACGCGGCCAAAGCCACTTTGGCCTTGAACTCGGCATTAAACACGCGGCGCGTTCGCCGCCCAGATGATTTGCTCATAAAGGTCTCCTGCCCCGGCACCCTTGCCAAGGCTAAAAACCCCAATAATGCACTTATCCGACCTGTTCAGTTTTGCCGAGCCACTTCTGAGAATCGCTTGTAATGATAGGCAATGAATCTGTAATTTTGTAATCTACTACAAATGTAAAGCATAAAATATATAAAATAAAAAAACTATATTTTACAAACTTAAAATAATTAATTTCATGCATGGTTATATCTTTAAAAGTTTACCAATAATAATTTTATGATTATCTGTAATCGCAAACAAGGTATCTTCTATAAATTTGAACTTTCTAATACGATAGTTAAAATGTAAACGCTCAGAAAATAATACACGATCAAGGGATGGATTCAAAATAATAGTATAAATTGAACCATCTTTAAGGGAGCTTACTGCGATGCATTGTAAAGGCGCGTAATAATTAGAATATGAAATAGGGCACTTTGAAACGGAATTTATACCTATCGATGGGACAAATGAATAAAATGGCAAAGTACTGTTAATTATATTTAAAATTACAGGAGATTTGTTAAGTGGTGAGAGATCGTAATTAGAGCCCAAAGAGTTTTCAGGCCATCCATAATTGTGATTTAAATAAATTTTATTTAACTCGTCCCCACCTTTTGGACCATGTTCGGTAGAAAATATAGTTCCATTAAACTCGTAGATGCCCTGAGGATTACGATGACCTAATGAAAAAATTCTATAAAATAGTTTACCTTGGCTATTAAGATTCAATCTAAGAATCTTTCCATAGGGACTAAGTTGGTCTTGAGCTAAGTCTAGTATTTTTTTAGACGCTGATGTTGGTGTTCCTGTAGTCAGCAAGTCAGTGCCATCCTTTAAATGAATAAATGCACCACCAGAAGATCCAAGATCAATTAAATCAGTATCAGGTAAACAGGGAAATTCAATCTCAGGTAATTTTGTTGACATATTAAAAATGACACCTCGTCCGCATCCATTTTTTTCAAATGTTACATATGTATAAATATTATTATTAATTGAGAAAATTGTTTTAATACCACCAGCTTTTTTTATATTTTCTAAAGAAATTCCTAAAGTAGAAAGAATATCTTCATCTTCTTGATTTAGATAAAATAACTCATAATTATTCAAATAAAAATCAGTGTTC
>CAIVDH010000037.1 GCA_903904635.1 uncultured Burkholderiales bacterium
GCGGAACCAGGCGCTTGTAGCTGTTGGTACCAGGGTTGGTAATGGCGTTCAATGCACGGGCGTGCTTGATGATGCCGCCGATGTAGTACAGCGCAAAATCAGACAAGCCAGCATAGCCATCACCTGCAAACAGGTTCTTGCCGTCTTTCCAGATTGACTGATGTACGTGCATGCCGGAACCGTTGTCGCCAACGATAGGCTTAGGCATGAAAGTAGCCGTTTTGCCGTAGGAATGCGCAACGTTTTGTACGACGTATTTCAGGTTTTGTGTCCAGTCAGCGCGCTCAACCAGAGTTGAGAAGCGGGTACCGATTTCATTTTGACCAGCGCCTGCAACTTCATGGTGATGCACTTCTACCGGTATGCCCATGGCTTCGAGTATCAGGCACATCTCCGAGCGCATGTCCTGAAAGCTATCGACTGGTGGCACAGGGAAGTAACCACCTTTAACGGTAGGACGATGGCCGCTATTGCCGCCTTCGATTTTTTCGCCGGTGGCCCATGAGGACTCTTCAGAATCAATCTTGACGAAGCAACCGGACATGTCGATGTTCCAGCGCACGCTGTCAAAGATGAAAAATTCTGGCTCAGGACCAAAGTAGGCAGTGTCGCCTATGCCTGATGATTTCAAATAAGCCTCAGCGCGCTTGGCAATAGAACGCGGATCGCGGTCATAGCCTTTGCCGTCGCCCGGCTCAATCACATCACATTGCATGAACAGCGTGGTCTCTTCCATGAACGGGTCAACGTTGGCGGTGTTCGCGTCAGGCATGAGAATCATGTCAGATGCTTCGATACCTTTCCAGCCAGCGATTGATGAGCCGTCAAATGCATGACCAGACTCGAATTTGTCCATATCGAAGTGGGAAACAGGCACGGTCACGTGCTGTTCCTTGCCACGCGTGTCGGTGAAGCGAAAATCAACGAACTTAACTTCGTTGTCTTTCACCATCTTCAATACATCTGCGGCCGTCCTTGACATGCGAATCTCCTAAAATTAGCAAAATAAAAAATGGGGAAACCAGAAAAGCAGTGCCTGATGCGAAGGTTCAAAATTCACCATACAAGCCTGAATTTCCCAGCTGGAATTCAATCCGAGATGATAGCAGATTCCATGCCACAAATATTTCAAACGTGGCTATCTGGCAATCAGTCAGCAGGCTGTGCGTTGCAGGCAAGATCGTTACATTTGACCGCTTATAGTGCTTATATAACGCAAGCCATACAACCCACTAGACTAGTGCATTATTTTATATTTGCATTGTTTCGGTGCACTTTCCACAACACGCATTAAATATGCACCAATTTAGGGATTTTTGATTAGTTTCGCGTGACCGTGGTCAAGCTGATCTGGGGTAACAAATCTTTATTCTTCTTCGTCCTGCGCCTGCGGTTTAAGCAATTTGCCTGATTTGACATCATGCGACATGAAACTGGCGGCAATACCAAACCAGGCTTCGCCTGGAATGACCCGCTCGGCAATCGCTACCAGCTCTTCTTCCTTGCGCAATCGCTGATAAATATTCGAGCAGCAAAGTTGTATGGATGCGCAGACTTCGTCAACCATCAGCGCGCCCTTGCTGATCGCTTGCTGTAATTTTGCGCGCAATGAACGCAAGATAGCCAGACTGGCGGCACTGAGCGACTCAAGCTCATCGAGCAATGTGTCTGCTTCATGCGTAATTTTGCGCAAAGCAGGGATAACAAAAATTTTGACTTTACGCTGCTGACAATAATTTTCAAACTGTGACAGCCGATTGAGCATGGATTCAATCTCTATGCCGCTGGCGGTTTTCAGATTTTTAATGCTGCATAAAATATAGCTCTGCAACGTGGAAAAATTCCAGCGCACTTTTTTCTGCTCAAGCTTCAAAGCAACGATTGAGTAGGTAGCGGTAAGCATGTCTGTTCCTGGCAATGAAAGGTAAGTTCATGCAGGCACGTGCCTGCATGAAAATCTGATTTAACGGGGTGGAGCGGATGGAATTCCGCAATGACGTATCTAGTATAGAAACAAGAACAACATGTCTCTTGAGAATGCGCAAAAACTCAGGTGTATTCGGAGATGTTCTTGTTTCTTACTGCTCAGCTGACTTTCACTGCATGTTCGCGGGTAGAGTGGAAAGTGACACCGGGCCAGCGCTCTTGTGTCAGCTTCAGATTGACACCCGAACTAGCCAGATAAGCGAGATTGCCTGCAGCATCATGCGCGAGATTGCCGCCAGCAGAAGATTTTTCAAAATCAGCCAGCATGCGCTTGTCGTTGCATGAAATCCAGCGCGCGTTGTTAATGCTGGTGCCTTCAAATACGGCATCCACGCCGTACTCATTTAACAAACGACTGGCTACCACTTCAAACTGCAGCACACCCACCGCTCCCAATACCAGATCACCACCCGTTACAGGCTTAAATACCTGTACTGCGCCCTCTTCACCTAGCTGCTGCAAACCTTTATGCAGCTGCTTGATCTTGAGTGGATTACGAATGCGCACAGAGCGGAAAAAATCAGGTGCAAAATAAGGAATGCCGGTGAACTGCAATGGCTCACCTTCAGAAAAACTATCGCCTATCTGCATATTGCCGTGATTGGGCAGGCCGATAATATCGCCCGCATAGGCTTCCTCAACCTGCTCTCGTGAAGCGGCCATGAAGGTCACCACTGAAGAGACCTTGATGTCACGATTGAGTCGCAAATGCTTGATTTTCATGCCGCGCTCAAAATGACCGGAGCAGACACGCAAAAATGCGATGCGGTCGCGGTGAGCCGGATCCATGTTGGCCTGTATCTTGAATACAAATCCGGAAAAACCAGTCTCATCCGGTTGCACCGAACGCACTGTCGCATCACGCTCACGCGGCGGTTGCGCCCAATCCAGCAACGCATCCAAAATTTCACGCACACCAAAATTATTGATCGCAGAGCCAAAAAATACCGGTGTCTGTTGGCCCGCCAAAAAAGAGTCCAGATCAAATGGATGCGATGCGCCATGCACCAGCTCGACTTCCATTTTCAGTTGCTCTATCTCCAGTGGGAACATCTCAGCCAGCCTAGGGTTATCTATGCCCTTGATGATTTCAAATTCCTGATCTGCTTTTTCACTGCCTGCCGCAAACAGCATGATTTCATCACGCAGCAAGTGATACACACCGCGAAATGATTTACCCATGCCTATAGGCCAGGTCACAGGCGCGCATTGTATTTCCAGCACCGACTCCAGCTCGTCAAGCAGCTCAAGTGGATCGCGTGTCTCGCGATCCATTTTATTCATGAATGTAATGATCGGTGTATTGCGCATGCGGCAGACATTGAGCAGCTTGATGGTCTGCGCTTCCACGCCTTTGGCTGCATCGATCACCATCAGTGCTGAGTCGACTGCGGTAAGTACCCGATAGGTATCTTCAGAGAAATCCTGGTGACCCGGCGTATCGAGCAGATTGACCACATGGTCGCGATACTCAAACTGCATCACCGAGCTGGCGACTGAAATACCGCGCTGCTTTTCAATCTCCATCCAGTCAGAGGTGGCATGGCGACCGCTCTTGCGCGCCTTAACCGTGCCTGCAAGCTGAATCGCGCCGGAGAACAGCAACAGTTTTTCAGTCAGGGTGGTCTTGCCAGCATCGGGGTGGGAAATAATTCCGAAAGTGCGACGACGCGCAACTTCACGCGCGATCAGTTCGCGCGGTATGTTTTTCGGCTCGACTAGTTGTTCATCCATATCGGACATAGCGGATTCAGGGTTACTGGCCATCTCAGGTTTGATCAAAAGGGCTGGAGCGGTTTGTTGATGTTCCTTGTCAGCGATCATGCACTGCTGCAGGAAATAAATGTGGCGCGATGCAAACTAGTTATGTCTTTTTATATCAGCGCCAGACGAGAGTCTAGCTTCTTTGAGGGTTGAAGTCCATTCGCCCGCAACTTCCCATTAATTACGCTTGGGTGATCTGACCAACCCGTTCTGACATGCAAGCTGAACTAAAGCTGCGCTAATTCAATCTCTGCTGTTGAGTTTTATAACATCTTCTACACCCATGCAAACACAAACTCAAACAAACTCAGCGCTCAGTTTTGTAGGGGAAATACCACCCTTCGTAGAATCTGCTATGGATGCGCTATATGGCAGCTTGTATGCAACGCTTACGCATTTGCAGCTACATTACGCAACCGATCAGGCCAGCACCTACGCAAGATGGCACGAGGGTAAGCTTACCGCGCTATTTTTATTTCGCCGGCATGGAAAAGAAGTTCGGGTAATCAATGAGGGTATGCGTCTGGGAATTGAAGAAATAGAAAAATTTTGTGAGCATATTTTTAATCAACATATCGATACGCAGCGCATACAATTTCATGCAGTTCAACTCAATGAACAGGCGGCAAAACATCCGGCCTTACGCTTTAGCTGCACCGAAGATATCGTCATCACATTACCCGCGACCAAAGAAGCGTATCTACAGCAATTAGGTAAATCTACGCGTAAAAATTTGCGTCAACATCTGGCAAAAGCAGAACGCAATTTACCGGGCTTACGCTATGAAGTCGTTGAAGGTAAAGAAATATCCGAACAGACCATACGCAGCATTATCAGTTTTAATCATGCACGTATGGCAGACAAACAGCGCTCCTCTGCTATCAGCGGCGAATCTGAAGTAAGACTCCTTAGTCTGATACGTAAACGCGGCACTGTCGGGCTGTTGTATGTAAATAATCAAGTATGTGGTGGAAGTCTTGCCTGCCGTGTAGGCAAAGATTTGTACTCGCTGGTAAACGCACATGATCCCCAATACAACGCCTACAGTCTGGGCAATGTGTGCCGCTATCTGATGATTATCAATGCCATCGACAAAGGCGATGAGCGATTTCATATGTTGGGCGGAAATTTCAGTAGCAAAGCCAGCATGCTGGGGCAACGCCAGCAACTCGATCATCTTGTGCTGTATCGATCGCATACAGATATGTTGCGTGACGCAATGGGAATCACAAAACTTAGTCTGCAGTCAGCTTCTTATCTCATACGCAACTGGATGCAGGAGCAAATACAAAAAAAAGAAAAAAGTTTTATCGCCAATATGATTTTGAGTACGATCAATATCCTGCGCCAGATGCGGCGCAGGATAAGCACCATCAATTAATTATGTAACGAATTTAATTAATCTTCACTGGCTCAATCTTTTGAACGCGGCTCCGAAGCTACCAGCAAGCTGCAACGTAGTTTTTCTACCAGCAGCGTATCGGTACTGCCGCGCCACC
>CAIVDH010000038.1 GCA_903904635.1 uncultured Burkholderiales bacterium
ACTACCCCCTTCCAATCCGAAACCGTTATGATTTTTTCTTTATCGCGATTATTGATTTCATTCGCATTCAGATATTGATTTGCAAGACCATCGCCGTCAGTATCAACACCATACAAAACCTGAAACGACTCTACGCCACTGACTATAGCTTGCGACTCCCATTCGTTATTGCCGCGATATTTGCATCGCAGCTCAGGCTCGCCCTGACTATTTTTTGCTACATAAAATATGCTCCAGCCGCGATCAGCTTCTGATGGATTAGTTTGATTAACAATAAACCCGGCACAATTGACCACGCCGGCATAGCCTAGTGTGTCAGTCCCCGGAAAACGTATGGCCAGCACATCACTGCCATTTACGGCATGCAAATCCAGTTTGGTTCTATCGAAATCCCCGCTCTTCACAGAGCGCGCATCTGCACCCCACACAGCTCCATCTACCGGCAGCTGTGAGCGCACACTCAATTCTTGCATGTAATCTACATACGAAGTTTGTCTTAATGCCTGTTCTATCTGGCTCAATGCATACCTACCCTGCTCTTGCAGTATTGCGGTCTGCTCCTGCCATATGAAGCCGGCATTAGCCGATTGCAGCGTGCTTATTGCCATTAGTATCACGCCAGCTGACAAACAAGACGCTATAAGCAATTCGATCAGGCTGCTGCCCTGACATCTACTTCTTGGACTGATTCTATGCCTCATGGCGCTACAAAACCCACGGCCAATACCAGCTGCGGCAAGCTTTGCGCTGAACCTAGCCGCTGCCACCCAATTTTAATAATCAATGGCGCCGATAAAGACGATGTCGCCTGACAAGGCCAGGCGTGCATCTGCGCATCCCTCGACTGATCATCATGACAAACTTCTACACGCGCCCCTGGTAACGCCTGCAGCAATCGCTGTCGCCATTCATACAGATCAAATTCAATTTGCTGCTCAGGATTACAATCAGAATAAAAACAAGTCATAGAAGGGCTGGTAAGTGGCTGACGAAAAATTTGAAAAATGTCGGCATTGTGTTGGTGAGAAAATTCTTCTGGAAGTGCTCTGATCCAGTCTGCAAGCTCAGATGCCAAACGCATGGCATTTGCAGATGCTTCAACCTGCCGCGCTGCATAGATATGGGCGACTTGCCATCTGATAAATCCACATGCCGCGATCGCTACCATCAACATCGAAATTACTATCTCGATCAAGGAAAAACCAGCAACCCCTGTTTTTTGCATGTGGCATCCCAAATAAACTTAAAAACAGCCGGCTATCTTGCAAACACAGAACACTGCGCAAGTGCAGACCAGAAGCTATTCATACTGCCGGTCAGCAAAGCATTAAGCACCAAAGGTTAGTGGCGTCCTAACAATTGATAGAAAATATGTGATTTTTTGAACAAATGTCCCATGCCGAACTAATAAGCAATGTTATGTAGGAATAAGTCTTATGAAAGATAGAGTAACTATCTAAGAAGCTCTACCAAAATGAGCGCCGACTAGCGGCGCGGTCGCTGGCAAGGCGGGGACGCCGCAGACAGTACAGTCGTACGGCAAGGCGCCCCTAACGCAGCCAGCGGCATTTTGATAGGGCTTCTAAAAATAAATTAAGCTGTTTTCCGATTTAAAAACATCGAAGATAAATCATCGGTGTTCACGAAAATAAAAAAATTGGCAATAAATGGAATAAGTAAGTGTGCAGAACGCACAATAAAAACAAGCAAGACTTTGACCTTGAAAAAGTCTTTATTGGTTAGATTTGATTATTTTTTCAGATATCGCATGTGTCACCAAGGACTTACGATCACTATCAAATTCATCAGCAACAACCCGAAATTCAGCAACATCTTCAAAACTACGGTACACCGATGCAAATCGTATATAAGCGATTTTATCTAATCGCCTTAATTCACGCATGACCAGCTCACCAATCTGACCAGAAATAATTTCACGCTCACCGGAAGAACGCAGCTTTTCTTCGATGCGATGAATTGCAGCATCAACCGCATCCGCTGAAACAGGACGTTTTCGCAAAGCCAGCATCAGACTGGCGCGTAATTTTGCAGGCTCGAATTCGCTTCTACTGCCATTTTTCTTGACTATGGCAGGCATTGCAAGCTCAATACGCTCGTAAGTAGTAAAGCGCTTGTCGCAGTTACCACACCGACGACGACGACGTATGCTGTCGCCCTCGTCGGATGCCCGCGTATCCAAAACCTGTGTGTCTTCATGCTGGCAAAACGGGCATTTCATGGATAGCTCAGGCTCCGTAAACCGGGAAGGCTGCAGTCAGTTTTTTAACCTCAGCCTTCACACGTTCGATATTGGCAGCATCATGCGGATTATCGAGAACATCCGCAATCAAATTACCAACAATGGTCGCTTCTGCTTCACGAAAACCGCGCGTTGTCATGGCAGGGCTGCCCAAGCGAATGCCTGATGTGACAAAAGGCTTTTCAGGATCGTTGGGAATACCATTTTTATTACAGGTTATGTGAGCTGAACCAAGAACAGCTTCTGCTTCTTTGCCCGTCATTTTTTTGGCACGCAAATCAACCAGCATTACATGTGATTCAGTACGGCCTGAAACAATACGCAGGCCACGCGCAATCAGGGCACGCGCTAACGCATCTGCATTCTTTAATACCTGCTGCTGATAAACCTTGAACTCCGGTGCCAGCGCTTCCTTAAATGCGACAGCCTTGCCAGCAATCACATGCATCAGCGGACCACCTTGTATGCCGGGGAAAATTGCCGAATTAATGGCTTTTTCATGCTCAGCCTTCATCAGGATGATGCCACCGCGCGGACCACGCAAAGACTTGTGAGTAGTGGACGTGACGAAATCAGCAAACGGTACGGGATTAGGGTAAACACCTGCGGCAATTAAACCTGCGTAGTGTGCCATGTCGACCAGAAAATAAGCGCCGATATCGCGGGCGACTTTGGCAAAACGTTCAAAATCAATTCTTAGTGAATAAGCAGAGGCACCAGCGATAATCAGCTTGGGCTTTTTTTCATGAGCAAGGCGCTCCATTTGCTCATAATCGATCTCTTCATTTGCATCTAGGCCATAGGAGACCACATTGAACCATTTACCCGACATATTGAGTGGCATACCGTGTGTAAGATGGCCACCCTCTGCCAACGACATACCCATGATGGTGTCACCCGGCTTAAGCATAGCGAAGAACACACCCTGATTCGCCTGCGAACCCGAATTAGGCTGCACATTGGCGGCTTCGGCACCGAATAATTTTTTCAATCGCTCTATTGCCAGGCTCTCTGCCATATCAACAAACTCGCAACCACCGTAATAACGTTTGCCTGGATAACCTTCAGCGTATTTATTGGTGAGCTGCGAACCTTGCGCCTCCATGACTGCAGGCGAAGTGTAATTTTCAGAAGCGATTAGTTCGATATGTTCTTGTTGGCGCTCATTTTCGAGCTTGATTGCAGACCACAGTTCTGGGTCTATGTTTGCAATAGTATGGTCTTTGGAAAACATGGAAATACTCCAATTGATCAGGGAATTCGATATTTCAAACTAAAAATAAGTCAAACTGAAGCGGGGCAGCCTGAAGTGTATACATTTTGGCTACAAGAAAGGGCGATCAATAACTACCAAGCCTTAAATAGGCCGGGTAATTTAATCCCACAGAGTCAGGGCTTTGAATATGCAGCAATGAACCCAACTCAACAGCCGAGCATTGTAGTTTGCAGCCCAATTTTGGGCAAGCAGCCAGCATCCCTTGAATATCTTCTAACATCTCAAAACCACAAGCCTTTTGGGGTTAAGTTACAGGCTTTGGGCTACAATTCCGCTCATGAAATTTTCATCTAATCCCAATTTTTCGCGGAGTTTTTCCAAATGATAGTAATGATAACAGGCGCCAGCGCAGGTTTTGGCGCCGAAATGGCCCGCAAATTTGTCAAGCACGGCCACCAAGTAATAGCCGCAGCAAGACGTCAAGACAGGCTGGCGAAACTGGCCGAAGAATTGGGTAGTGCACTTTTACCTATCGAACTCGATGTCACCAGCAAAAGCTCTATAACCCATGCTATGGCAAGCTTGCCATCCGCATGGCAATCAATAGACGTACTTATCAATAACGCAGGTTTGGCTCTGGGGCTGGAGCCAGCCCATCAGGCGCACCTAGAAGACTGGGACACCATGATTGCCACCAATTGCCAGGGGCTAGTCACCATGACACGCGCTGTCTTGCCTGGCATGGTAATTCGCGGCCAAGGATTAGTAATAAATTTGGGTTCGGTCGCAGGTGCCTATCCTTATCCGGGCGGGAATGTCTACGGCGCGACCAAAGCTTTTGTAGACCAATTTACATTGAACCTGCGTGCCGACCTGGTTGGTACAGGTGTGCGCGCCACCAATATTGCACCTGGTATGTCGGGTGGCACTGAATTTTCCAATGTCAGGTTCAAGGGAGACGATGCCTCTGCTGCCAAGGTATATCAAGGAACGCAGCCATTAACAGCTGTTGATGTAGCCGAAGCAGCTTACTGGGTCGCGACCCTGCCACCACATATCAACATCAATGGCATAGAAATGATGCCAACCTGCCAAGGATTTTCCCCTTTCACCATAAAACGTGACAGCTGATTTATTTATGCAAGATACGCCAGAAAACGCTTTTCATTGGCCATTGCGAGTCTATTATGAAGACACCGATACTGGCGGTATTGTGTTTTATGCAAATTATCTTAAATTTTTCGAGCGTGCACGGACTGAATGGCTACGTGCTGCAAACGTTAGCCAGCAAGTTTTGACTGCATCCGAACAAATTATGTTTGTCGTGAAAAATACGAATGTTGATTATCACGCCTCAGCAAAGTTAGATGATGAACTTTTAATCAGTGTAGAACTGGTAAAACTGGGCCGCGCATCAGTAAATTTTTTGCAACATGCATGGCGAATTTATGGGGACACGCCTGAACTGCTTTGCACGGCTAGCATCAGGGTAGGATGTGTCGATACACAATCTCTGCGTCCGACAGCCATTCCCGAGACTACAATGGCTAAAATTCGTACTCACCATAATTTTTCAAACTTAAAATAACCGAGCCTGCGAGTTGAAGCAGCATTTCAGTACAATATCAGACAACCTATTTAACGCATTTGCGCATTTACTTAGAGGCTCATTTTTCATATGACCGTCACACAAGATCTATCATTTGTTTCAATGATCACCAATGCTTCAGTATTGGTGCAGCTGGTTATGGCATTACTGCTGGGTGTATCGGCAATGAGCTGGACTTATATTTTTCGCAAAATGTTTGCGATTCGCAGCGCAATTTCGCAAACAGTCGAATTTGAAAATATTTTCTGGTCAGGTGCAAACCTCAATGCACTTTATGAAGAAGCCACGTCAGTTTCTCGCCAGCGCAGCGGCAAAACCGGTGCACTTGAGCGCATATTTGAAGCGGGGATGGAAGAATATCGCAAAGCCAAACTGTCTTTTGCAGGCAAAGAAATCGACACTGGCGCTTTACTTGATAGTGCACGTCGTGCAATGCGGGCAGCCTATCAGCGAGAGATGGATACCCTGGAATCACACCTGGCTTTTCTGGCATCAGTGGGTTCGGTATCACCCTATGTCGGCCTGTTTGGCACAGTCTGGGGCATTATGAATTCATTTCGAGGCCTAGCAAATGTGCAGCAGGCAACCTTGGCTTCGGTAGCACCCGGTATTGCCGAAGCCCTCGTCGCCACAGCGATAGGTTTGTTTGCAGCGATACCGGCAGTAGTTGCCTACAACCGTTACGCACATGACATAGACCGTTTGGCAATTCGCTTCGAAACCTTTATCGAAGAATTTTCCAATATCCTCACTCGTCAGGCACGCTGATGTCACAGCAGTTATCTTTGCGCGGCGGCCGTAATCGCAAATTCAAATCTGAGATCAATGTAGTTCCTTACATTGATGTGATGCTGGTATTGCTAGTCATTTTTATGGTTGTCGCACCCATTACTGCTCCGAATGTAATTAACTTGCCCACATCAGGGCGGTCAGCCTTGCCACCAACTGATTACATAGAAATCATGCTCAAACCGGATAGCTCCGCGGTAATCGGCATACACGGTCAACCTGCGAGTAACAGCAAAAATTCCGAAGACCTCGCTAATAGACTGCGTGCCTTGCATAAAAAAAATCCGGATCTCCCTGTGATGATCTCTGCAGACAAAGAAATCAAATATGACACCGTCGTACAGACAATAAATAGCGCTAATAAAATCGGCATCAAACGCGTGGGTCTCGCAACACGGTGAATTCAGATTGATGCACTCAAATCCTAATCGCCATACTCCAGCCGAACCAGGTAGCCTGCGTTCGTTTTCGCTTGCATTAATGGTTCATCTGGGATTACTCGCTTTATTGCAGGTCGGCGTATCCTGGCAAAATGTGACGCCCGTTGCCGTTGAAGCTGAAATATGGAATATGACACCGAGTGAAGAGGCTCCACTTGCCCCGTCACCACCGCCCGTTCCTGCGCCTGAACCACCGAAGCCCGTCGAGCCGCCTAAACCAGTCGTGCCAGCAAAACCTGTAACGCCGCCTAAACCCATAGAACCACCTAAACCCATTGAGCCGCCTAAACCACCTAAGGTAGTAACGCCTGAAGCGACCAAACCTAAGATAGCCGACCCTGATATCGCATTAGAAAAAGAAAAAAACCGCAAAATCTTAGAGAAGAAAGAGAAAGCGCTGGAGGCAAAACAAAAAAAAGAAAAACTAGCCGAAGAAGCTGAATTAGAAGCTAAACGCAAAAAAGAAAAACTCGCTCTAGAAGCTGAGGAAGCCAAACGTAAAAAAGAAAAGCTGGCTGAAGAAGCCGAGCTGGAAGCCAAGCGCAAAAAAGAAAAACTCGCTGAAG
>CAIVDH010000039.1 GCA_903904635.1 uncultured Burkholderiales bacterium
AAGCAATCGTATTAGCACCGTCTGCTGACTGTATACCCAAGCCATTTTTCATCACAAGGCCAGTATCTTTGCTCTTCTCAGCAACTTTATTCAGCTTAGTCACATCATCACTCAAACGCTTTTCTTTAAACGCTTGGTTTTCAGCTGCATCCTGCGCAGCTTGAATGTTTTGATCATATTCTTGCTGCGTAATTACGCCTTTTTTCAGCAATAAATCCATCAGACCTTTGATGTCTTCGCCAGCAAATACTGGTGCAGACAAAGTGGCACATACTGTAGCTACAGCAACGGCGAGTCGCTTTGCTGTCATAATTTTGGTGGTAGGTTTTTTCATTTATCACTCTCCGTTAAGTATCTCAATTGCAATCAAGACTCAGCTAAGCACTTGCTAAACTGACTCGCTTAATTACTAAGACGTGATTATTAAGAGCAAATTTTTCAACTTCATGACATGAAGTAAATGAATGCTTGATAATATAGTTTGAGAAAAAAAAACAACACATTGATAGTAAGCATGTTGAACATGACGCAGCATTTGTAATCAAGCTGTCATATTGCAATTCTATTGTTACGCTTTTGAAAACAGCAGTATCGTAAGGAACACAGAATTATGCTGGCAGCAGTCGACCTCGGTTCCAATAGCTTCCGATTACATATCGGAAGTCATGATGGTGAGGACATACGTATTATTAAAAGTGCGCGCGAACCTATACGTTTGGGTGCTGGCTTAGATAGCAAAGGCAATCTCACACCACAGGCTATACAAACTGCACTGGACTGCCTGCGCCGGTTTGCTGAGATACTCAACGCTACGCAGCTGCAAGCTGTTCGGGTCGTGGCTACGAATACGATACGCGTGGCTCGTAACGGGTCTGCTTTTTTGCCGCTGGCAGAAAAAGCCATAGGCTATCCTATAGAAATCATCTCTGGTGAAGAAGAAGGACGCCTTATATATATGGGTGTGGCCGGTTTTCTTGACAGGCATGACGAGCGCAGACTGGTCATCGATATAGGCGGTGGCTCGACCGAAGTTATTTTAGGTCACGGCTCAGAAATTGAACGAGTAGAGTCATTTGGCATAGGTACAGTTCGTACCGGATCAAGTTTTTTTGGTGATGATCGTATTAGCGCCACTTCATTTGATGCGGCTATACTTTCTGCACGCAGTCACTTCGAAGATGGCATGCCCGGCTTTCATCCGCGTTACTGGAATCTTGCATACGGCTCGTCCGGCACCATACGGTCGATCTCAGAAATTATAGAAAAAAATGATCTGGGTGATGGCACGCTTTCGATTAAAAGCCTTAAGGTTTTGAAAGAACGCCTAATTGAATGCGGCAAAGTAAACAAGATTGATTTAATCGGCATGCGCGCCGAACGTGTCGCCGTTGTGTTGGGCGGCTTGCCAATTTTGCTGGGCTTGTGTGAAGAATTAGGTATACGCAACATGCAATCCGTGGACGCAGGCCTGCGCATGGGCGTGCTGTGGGATCTGCATATGCGCGCCAGCCAGCAAGACCGGCGCGATGAATCCATTACGCATTTCATGCACCGCTTCGGCGTGGATGAATTACGGGCTGCACTGGCCGCTACAAACAGCATGGCGCTTTTCGAACAATTAAAACCAGATGATGATCAGTTGTATCTGTTGTTGAGCTGGAGCGCGCGTCTGCATGAAATCGGGCAGGCCGTTTCACATACCGGATTTCATAAGCATGGTGCTTATCTGGCAGAGTATGCCGATTTACCCGGCTTCACGACGCATGAACAAAAAATTCTGAGCACCCTCGTCATAGCGCAAAAGGGCAATCTGCGCAAAGTGGCACATATACTGACTAACGCTGACTTTGCAAAAGCCATAGTGGCGCTCCGGCTGGGCATAATTTTTATGCACGCCCGGCTTGATCCGATTGTCGAGCATGTGCGCGTTAAAAATAAGGGGAAAATTGAATTGGAAATCCCCACAAAATCCATGCAAGCTCACCCCACCCTTTCTTACTGGCTA
>CAIVDH010000040.1 GCA_903904635.1 uncultured Burkholderiales bacterium
GGATATAAAATCGCAGGACGAAAATTTGCAAACAGCCCCAGATGCTTACGTAATCCAAGGATGGCCTGCTCTGGGCGCAAGGACCGCTCCAGGTTGTCATACTGCCAGTCGCCAACTGCGCCAAACAAAATCGCGTCGGCTTCCTTGGCCAGCTTTAACGTAGCCTCTGGCAGCGGATGACCATGCGCGGCATAGCCTGCGCCACCAACCGGCGCTGTTTCCATTTCAAATGGCTGACCCAGTGCATGCAGCACCTTCACAGCCTGATCAACGATTTCAGGACCGATGCCGTCACCCGGCAAAATTGCAATTTTCATGTTGGTATAAGTAGAGTGATTTAAATCGTGTTGGCCAGCCAGGGAAAGCGGGCAATATGGCGATCTTCAAAATTATGGATCGCATCAGCCTGTTGCAAAGTCAGACCGATATCGTCCAGACCATTGATCATGCAATGCTTGCGAAAGGTATCGATCTCGAATTGATAGACCTTGCTACCGTTTGCCGTAGCGACTGTCTGCTGTGCCAGATCGATCACCAATTTGAAGCCCGGGAAGGCCTTGACTTCATCAAACAGCTTATCAATATCAATCTCTGAAAGGACGATAGGCAGCAGGCCATTTTTATAGCAGTTATTAAAAAATATATCAGCAAAGCTAGGCGCAATCACAGCACGAAACCCATACTGCTCCAAGGCCCAGGGTGCATGTTCGCGCGAAGAGCCGCAGCCGAAATTTTTACGTGCCAATAATACCGATGCACCCTGATAGCGCGACTGGTTCAACACAAAATCCGGATTCAATGGCCGCTTGCTGTTATCCACACCAGGCTCACCCTGATCCAGATAACGCCATTCATCAAACAGATTCGGACCAAAGCCGGTACGTTTGATCGATTTTAAAAATTGCTTGGGGATGATGGCATCGGTATCGACATTGGCACGATCCAAGGGTGCCACCAGACCATCAAGTAGAGTGAATTTTTTCATGCTGATATTTTTCGTATTGAATTCCGCTTTTATTTTTTTTTCGTAGCCGACTGAATGGTTTCACCGACCCGCTCTATATCTTTGCCCATGCCATGCAAGGTATTGCAGCCGGCTAACAGCGAAGCCAGCATCAAGCAGATGAACATTAATTTTTTCATTTCAGTTCGCCTTGTTTCCTTGACTACAGACTGCGCACATCAACAAAATGCCCTGCCACACCGGCAGCGGCTGCCATTGCAGGACTAACCAGATGGGTACGTCCACCCGCACCCTGGCGGCCTTCAAAATTACGGTTGGAAGTCGATGCACAACGCTCACCCGGCTCAAGTCGGTCTGCATTCATCGCCAGGCACATGGAGCAGCCAGGCTCACGCCATTCGAAACCCGCATCACGGAAAATCTTGTCCAGCCCTTCACTCTCAGCCTGGGTTTTCACCAGACCAGAACCAGGCACCACCATCGCCAGCTTGACATTTGATGCTCTGAATTTGCCGCGCACTACCGCTGCGGCTGCACGCAAATCTTCTATGCGCGAGTTGGTGCATGAACCAATAAAAACTTTATCGATGCGGATATCTTGTATCGGCGTATTGGGTTTCAAGCCCATGTAGATCAACGCCTTTTCCATAGCATCACGCTTGACTGCATCTTTTTCTTTATCCGGATCCGGCACACGCGCATCAACCGGCACCACCATCTCGGGCGATGTACCCCAAGTGACTTGCGGCAAAATCTCTGCTGCATTAATCATCACCACCGCATCAAATTTCGCATCCGCATCGGTATGCAGCGTGCGCCAGTATTGCACCGCCTGCTCCCAGTGCGGGCCCACTGGCGAGAACGGACGACCCTTTACATAATTGATGGTGGTGTCGTCGACCGCGATCATGCCGGCACGGGCGCCAGCTTCTATGGCCATATTACAGACCGTCATACGGCCTTCCATAGATAGCGCGCGTATCGCCGGTCCGGCAAACTCAATCGCATAACCGGTACCACCGGCCGTGCCAATTTTGCCGATCACGGCCAAGACGATATCTTTGGCAGTCACGCCGGCGCCGGGCATACCTTCGATTTGTACCAACATGGCTTCGGATTTTTTTGCCAGCAAAGTCTGGGTCGCCAGCACATGCTCAACTTCAGAGGTACCGATACCATGTGCCAGACAACCGAAAGCGCCATGCGTGGAGGTATGAGAATCGCCGCACACCACCGTCATACCGGGCAAAGTCGCGCCTTGCTCAGGCCCAATCACATGCACGATGCCCTGACGCTTGTCGCTCATATTGAAATAGGTGAGCCCATACTCCTTGGCATTGGCGTCCAAAGTCTCAACCTGCAAACGAGAGGTGGGGTCAGCAATGCCGCTGGCGCGGTCTGTGGTAGGCACATTATGGTCAGCCACCACCAGATTGGCTGCATTACGCCATGGCTGGCGTCCAGCAAGCTTCAGACCCTCAAACGCCTGAGGACTGGTCACTTCATGCACCAAGTGGCGATCAATGTAGAGAATGGTGGTACCGTCTTCAGCGGTGTGCACCACATGGGACTGCCAGAGTTTGTCGTAGAGAGTTTGGGCCATGATGAGATACGCTGCTTGCCGCGTCTTCTGCAATAAAGATAACCTGAGATTATGCCATATTAGTGCGCTGCAACAGCCCAAAATGGGCTAGCTAGTTCAGCTCCGTCTTTGGCTAACTGCGCAGCTTGCTGCCTGGATGCTTAGCGCTTACCCTGGGCTGCCTCATAAAGCGGCAAGACTCTAGCCGAATAATTGGTCAGATCCTGCACCCGCTCAGCACGAGGCGGATGGGTAGACATGAACTTGGGAGACTCTTTGCCGCCTACTTTAGCCATTTTCTGCCAAAGCGTAATTGCCGCGCGCGGGTCATAGCCGGCGCGTGCAGCCAGCTCCACACCCATGCGATCGGCTTCGGTTTCGTGCGCCCTTGAGTTAGGCAGTCCCAACGCGCCCTGATAAGCGTATTCCATACCCTTCTGGCCGATCTGACCGACACCCGCTACTGCGGCAATAATTGAAATGCCGATGCTAGCGATGGTCTGCTCTGAGGCGCGCTCGCGGGAATGCTCGCGCAGTGCATGCGCAATTTCATGACCCATCACAGCAGCCAGTTCATCATCAGTCATCTTAAGCTGCTCGATCAGACCTGTATAAACTGCGATTTTCCCACCGGGCATACACCACGCATTCACCTCGGGCGAAGTCAAAATATTGACTTCCCAACGCCATGACTGCGCATCCGGACGAAACACGGACGTTTGTTTAATTAGCCTGTCGGCGATAAGGCGCACGCGCTGATATTGCTCAGGATTAGCATTGAGCTTGTCTTTCTTCTTCGCTTCAGCCATCAGCTGCGCATATTGTTTACTGGCACTTTGCTCCATCGCCTGGGCTGAAACTGACATACGCTGCTGGCGGTCTATACCAACCGCACCACTTTGCGTAGTACGTACAGTTTCGCAAGCTATTAGAGAAAAAGTCGCTAGAAGGACAACAACTGTATTACGTACAACTGATTTCATTTCATTTCCTCATTTGCTCTCATTTGCGCTCATTTACATTTTGCCAGCGGTAAGACAGCCCAGCTGCCACCAGCCCCAACAATGAAAAAATCGCCGCGATCAAATAGACCGGCCGGGCACCAAATGTATCCCAGCAGGCAGACAGCAACAAGCCCCCAAAAGTACCGCCCAAGCCATATGAAATGCTGATATACAAAGCCTGACCGCGTGCCTGTAAAGCACCATAAAACCAACGCTGCAAGGTCGCGACAGACGAAGAGTGATGTACGCCAAATGTCGCCGCATGCAGAACCTGTGCGATCAGCAGTAAAAATAAGGACTCCGCACCCAATCCGATCATCATAAATCGCACCACGCCCAAGGCGAGACTCATCAGCATCAGATTTTTTACACCAAAGCGACGAAACAGCGGCGCCTGATAATAGAAAAACACGATCTCGGCAATCACACCCAGCGACCACATCAAACCAATCACTGTTTTGCTGTAACCGATTTGAGCAAGATAAAGCGAATAATAAACATACAGTGA
>CAIVDH010000041.1 GCA_903904635.1 uncultured Burkholderiales bacterium
AGAGGCCTAGGACATCACCCTTTCACGGTGAGTACCGGGGTTCGAATCCCCGTGGGGACGCCAGTAAAAAAAGGCCGGTATCGGAAACGATACTGGCCTTTTGGTTTTTCAGCGCCTGTTTTTTTCAGCTATAAATCTCCAAGGGTCATTTTGCAGGTGATTCGCGTTTTTCTTCTATCCAGTTTTCCGTCTGTAGAGCAGGTACTTGAATAAATTCATTGAGATTGTTTGTTACCAGTACCAAGCCTTCACTTCGTGCATGGGCTGCAATGTGCAAATCATTGACGCCTATCGGTATGCCTTTTTGCTCCAATGCGGCGCGTATTGATCCATAGTGTTGAGCCATTTTCGCCGTGTAGGGTAAAACTTCGAGGCGACTAATGAAATCATCGATTAATCGTAAATTGTCAGCGACCCGAGTGCTTTTTTCTGCTCCGTGAAACAACTCTGCAAGCGTAATGGTGGAAATCGCCATTCTGCCGTTGTTTTGGTTAAAAGCCTGTAATACCTCCAAAGGCCGTCGTTTGATTACGTAGATGACGATATTTGTATCAAGTAAATAACGAATCACTCGAGCTCTTCCCGCGCAGGTTGTTCCTGGCTCGCACGTTCAGTCATAAAATCATCACTGGCCAGTGGACCGTTAAGGAAAAAGCTGTCCCAGGTATTTTCTATTGGAGAGATGATGCGCTCGTGACCGATGGCGCGAACCTGAACGTGCTTAACGTTTTCTGGCAATCGGAGATCAGCGGGAAGTCTTACCGCCTGGGTGCGGTTGTTAATGAAAACGGTGGAAATTGTCATATGGGCCCTTGTCTTACGAAATGTATAGAGCATTCGTATAGAGCAAATTATATAGCTGCTTAATCAAGCTCTGCAAGTGCCTGTCTTACCTTATTTGAAATTTGCGTCACGTTCTCTTTGCCGTTGCAAGTTAATTTAGAAATTGTTATCACATTTAAACTTTTATAAGTCATCCATGGCATAGCGCATGGATGTAAATCAGTGCGTCGGCAGCAAACTCAGCAAACTCAGCAGACTGCCACTTTGAGAATCCAGAAGTTCGCGATACGCTACAAAAATCCATTTAAGGGCAATCTGATTGAATGGTAATAAAAATCAAAAATTATAAGGAGACCAAATTGACGATGCTTAATAAAATCTTTACGAGCGCTGCCACACTCACAATGGGATTAGTAGCGGCTATCAATGCAAATGCGCAGATCACCAACGACACCATCAAGATAGGCTTCATCACCGACATGTCTGGCGTTTATGCCGATGTGGATGGACCGGCTGGTGCAGAAGCCATCAAAATGGCGATTGCCGATTTTGGTGGCACCTTGAACGGCAAGAAAATCGAATTCATCTCCGCCGACCATCAAAATAAAGCCGATATCGCCGCGAGTAAAGCGCGTGAATGGATAGACCAGCAAGGTGTGGACATGATCATCGGTGGCTCTAACTCTGCCACCAATCTGGCCATGGCAAAAATTTCAGCAGAAAAGAAAAAACCATTTATATCAATAGGCGCGGCCACTGCGCGCCTGACCAATGAAGAATGCACGCCTTACACCATTCACTATGCCTACGACACCGTGGCGCTGGCGCGTGGCACCAGCGGTGCGCTGGTTAAGCAGGGCAGTAAAGACTGGTTTTTTCTGACCGCTGACTATGTGTTTGGCATGTCGCTGGAAAAAGATGCGTCGGACGTCGTCAAAGCCAATGGCGGTCGCATACTGGGATCGGTACGCCATCCCTTAGCAGCATCTGATTTTTCTTCTTTTCTCCTGCAGGCGCAAAATTCCAAGGCGCAGGTATTAGGGCTGGCCAACGCCAGTGGCGACACTGTCAATGCTATCAAGGCGGCGAATGAATTTGGCATTAAT
>CAIVDH010000042.1 GCA_903904635.1 uncultured Burkholderiales bacterium
AGGATTTGATACAGGAAGCGGGAATCACGCTACAAGCATGCGATGCGCTGGCCTTTGGCAGGGGGCCCGGCTCATTTACTGGTGTGCGTACTGCCTGCGGGCTGGCACAGGGTCTGGCGTTCGGCGCAGATATACCGGTGGTGCCGGTGGTGAGCTTGCTGGCGATGGCGCATGCAGCCAGGCGCGCTGGTGCTGGCGACAATATTGTTTCTATACTAGACGCGCGTATGGGTGAGGTGTATTGGGCGCAGTATCGTTTTCAGGAACAATGGAAAGTTGTGATTACCCCCACCTTGTCTAAGCCTGCTGTGCTTAAGCCCGAATTAAATTCAGAAAGTATCTTGCATACTTGTGGCAATGGTCTCGTTGCCTATGCCGAGGATTTCACGCAGTTGGCAGATGCGCCACGTCATACCGCGATTGCACCACATGCCACTGATGTTGCCCAGCTCGCAGTTACTGCTCTGGCCCATGGACAGGTACTGCATGCACGTGATGCGCAGCCGCTTTATTTGCGTAACAAAGTGGCGCTGACTACCTTGGAAAGATTGGTGGGGGTTGCAGTTTGAGCGCCATAGCAGGAATCTTTATTATGAAAATGCAGGTCACAGATATAGAAGAGGTGGCCGCGATTGAAAACGATGCGTATCCCTTTCCCTGGACGCGGGGAAATTTTCTTGATTCGCTGGACAGCGGCTATGATTGCTGGGTATTGCGCGAAGCAGATGATAGTCTGGCTGGGTATTTTTTATTGATGCCGGCGGTAGATGAGAATCATATTTTGAATATCACGGTGCGTCCGGATTTGCAGGGCAGGGGACTGGGGCGCATTTTGCTTCAGCAGGTCTGTGCATTAACGCTGAAAAAAGGCATGCAATCGATATTGCTGGAAGTTAGACCATCCAATAACCGTGCTATGGCGGTGTATTTGCATGTTGGTTTTGAGCAGATAGGCATACGTAAAAATTATTATCCTGCTGGCGCAAATTTGCGTGAAGATGCCATCGTGATGCGACTCAAGCTGTGATTAATTCGTTGTGACTGTTTTGATATGAATGCAAATACAAACAAGCTGCGCACGCTACAAGCAATGGGACTGGGTCCGGTCTGGCAGCTGCGCGGGCGCGCTGCACCAGTGGCATTGCATACCGATATTGGTGTAGGTGGCGAAGTTGTTGACGGTGTTGAAGACGTTGATATTGCGGCTATGGATTTCGATCAGCTGCAAGCAGCAATAAAAAATTGTACGCGTTGTCGTTTATGTGAAGGCAGAACCCATGCAGTGCCTGGTAACGGAAGCCAAAAAGCGACATGGCTTTTCATAGGCGAAGCACCCGGACATAACGAAGATTTGCAAGGGCAGCCTTTCGTTGGCCCAGCTGGCAAACTGCTGGACAACATGATGCAGGCGCTGCGACTGCAGCGTGATGTTCAAACCTATGTCACCAATATCGTCAAATGTCGGCCGCGAGGATCTGACGGGCATGACCGCTTACCCGCTGCGGGTGAAATCGCTGCTTGTATGCCTTATCTGGAACGCGAAATCGCATTGATCAAACCATCAGTAATCGTTGCACTGGGTAAGACAGCTGCAGCATCATTGCTGGGGTCTGACGCCGGCGCGGCCATGTCTGATATGCGCGAACAGTCCTATCAATACGCCCAAGTGCCGCTGGTTGTTACTTATCATCCTGCTTATTTGCTGCGCAGCCCGGTTGATAAAGCCAAAGTATGGCGTGATTTGTGTGCGGCCAAGAGTATCGTTGATGTACGCTGAAGTCACTGGGTCTGATTTTCAGACTCGGTTTCATCAGCGCTGGCATGCGCTGCAAGACCCGCATGTAAGAGCGCTCGCATGGCTTTTGGACGCCTCTGATCTGCTCGACCCAAGCTGCGCAAAATGGCGGGGCAAAATCGCCAGCCTGCCCGCTGACGCTGCTTCCACTGCAGCGGATTGGCTGCTGCAATTGAATCAATCACCCGAGGCATTGCATCGCTATCTTGATGTACAACGTTTTACCCGATTGGGTCGCTATGCTGAAAAATTATTGGCATGGTATTTCGAACATCAGCAAATATTGGTGGCGCATGGCGTACAGGTGCAAGCCGGCAAAGATGAAACGATAGGTGAGTTTGATTTTTTGCTGCGACAAGATGATGCGCTGGTGCATTGGGAATTTGCGACGAAGTTTTATTTGCTCCACACAGGTCAGTCCGATCTTGCAGCTGATCAGTCGGCGGATTATTTTGTAGGCCCTAATCTGGCTGACACGCTGGGCGCAAAAATGCGCAAGATATTGGAGCGTCAACTGTCGCTCGGACTTCATCCGGCGGCGCAACGGCATTTGCCTCAAGCCTTGTCGGCCGCGCAGGCCTTGATCAGGGGTTGGCTTTTTTATCGCAAAAATGAAAGTTTGCCTGCTGCCCAGCTTGGTATTTCGCCTGCACATTGTCGCGGTTGGTGGTGTAGCTTGCAGGAACTCGATACCCATGCCGGTGAAATTAATATAATTTTGCCGCGCTTGTCTTGGCTTGCACCTGCACGAATGGCGCCGGAACTGGGAATGACTAAAGCTGATTTGCAATCCTTTTTGGCGCAGCAGTTTGCTACCGACAGCATGCCAGTAATGATCGCTGTGATGGTCGAAAAAAATGGCTGGCTATGGGAAACTGAACGTGGATTTGTTGTGCCTGACGACTGGCAGCAAAAAGCAGAGTTACGATTGCAAAGCTTGCAGAAAAAATAATTTCAGCCTGATTAAAATTACCTTAGGTACCAACGTGTTTTTCTTCGCCTATCAGATGTAGTGAATCATATTCACGCTGATTGGCTGCATGTTTTCTCATGATCATGCCCATGCTGCCGGCCACAAATAATCCAAACAGCACAATAACGATATATACATTCAGATCCAGTTTTACCATCAGCGCATATAAAGCCAGCATCAC
>CAIVDH010000043.1 GCA_903904635.1 uncultured Burkholderiales bacterium
AATGCAAGCACACTGACCGGCTGGAAAATTGATCGTACAGAAAAAATATCCAGCGGTTTTTATACGTCGCAAGCGATGGAGATTTGCAAATCATGAATCTGACACTTGTTGAATGTTCGCTGGCTTTGTTCTGGGCGGGTTTCATTGGTCTGCATGTATGGATCATGCGCGCACCGGCAGAAGAAGTCGCATCATAAATACGGAGAGCATCATGCAAAACGCAGCCAGTGAAATTAAATCAGTTGAAGATGCGGCACGCAAAGCCGAATCCAGCACATTATTTTCGCCAAAATTTTATCGTACGGATTACGAGGCTATGGATCGTCTCAACATCGAGCCAGTGCGCGCCGAATGGGATGCGATGATGGCTGAGTACGAGGGTGACAATAATCATGATCACTTTCAGCGCGATGCGACTTTTGCTGAAGAAGTCCATGAACTCATGCCCAAGCTCACACCAGAGTTGCGTCAGGAATTTCTGGATTTTCTGGTCAGCTCACTGACTTCGGAATTTTCCGGCTGTGTGCTCTATAACGAGATACGCAAGAATGTAACGAATCCGGACATTAAGCAGCTGATGACTTACATGGCGCGTGATGAATCGCGGCATGCAGGCTTTTTAAATTCGGCGCTAAAAGATTTTGGCCTCGGTGTTGATCTGGGCAATCTGAAACGCTCCAAGCACTACACTTACTTCAAGCCGAAATATATTTTTTACGCGACCTATCTGTCCGAAAAAATCGGCTATGCACGCTATATAAAAATTTTCCGTCAGCTAGAGCTGCATCCGGAAAAACGTTTTCATCCTATCTTCCGCTGGTTTCAGCGCTGGTGTAATGATGAATTCCGTCATGGCGAATCGTTTGCGCTGATCATGCGCGCCAATCCTGGTTTGCTAAAAGGCGGCAATCTATTGTGGATACGTTTTTTCCTGTTGGCGGTGTATGCAACGATGTATGTGCGTGACCATACTCGCCCTGAATTAAAGCAGGCGATGGGTCTGGAGCCAGGTGAATATGATTTTGACGTCTTTCGCATAACGAACGAGATCACCAAGCAAGTGTTCCCGATTTTGCTCGACATTGATCATCCTGCATTTCGTAGTGGACTCGAGCGTTTATTTGCATGCACACAAAAGGCCAATGCGGGTCGCGCAGCCGGTGGTATAGCGGGCCGTTTGCGTCAGGGTTACTGGGCTGCAGCTGGCGCACTTACTTTTGCGCGCATGTATTTCATCCCAGTTAAAACACACGCACTACCGCATGCAGTAAAAATGGTTCCGGCCTGGTGAAATAACAGAGAGGCAGCAAAGAAATTTATATGTCCCAATATGTGTTTCCTGTTTTGTTCACGCTATTTATCTGGTGGTTTTCCACTGGCGTGATCTTGTATCTGGGACGTCTGCCGCAAAAAACATTTAAGTGGATCATGCTGGCCTTTACGCTGTTATTGGCCTTTGCGCTGCTGGGCTTGTCTATCTCGGCCAGCCACACCAGCGTTGCTTCTGCTTACTGCGCATTTACCTGTGCAGTGTTGGTGTGGAGCTGGCAGGAGGTTGCCTTCTTGCTCGGCTTTGTCACCGGCGCACGCAAAAGCGAATGTCCAA
>CAIVDH010000044.1 GCA_903904635.1 uncultured Burkholderiales bacterium
ATTTTTAGAATGATTAATACAATTGAAAACAAATAGCAATCTTGCAAAATATTAACTTAAAGGGGAACTGAAGTTAATTAAATTTGAGTAGAAGAGAAAAAAATCATATTAGTAGCCTTTTAAAATTAAAAAGAATGACGCAACAAAAACTTTAACAGCTCTTTACTTTTTGAAATATAATTTCAACTAGCCTTCAATCCAATTAAACAAAAAAATACTAAAGCATGCCTCCAAGATACTATTTTTCTTAAAATAAGAATAAGAAATACAGATCCAATAGAAAAAATACAAAGTAAGGCAACAACCTTTGTCAAGTAACTCATGGAGAACAGAGCTCCAGCGAGTAAAAACAAATTTCGTTTTAGCCCTTCGTCAGTTTTTAAGTCGATGACAAAACTCAAGACAACTAGCCCACTCAAAAACCAAAATAATACAATCAACTCTCCCAACCCTCCGGTGGATAACTCAACAAAACCAGGAGCCGAAAAACAAACCAAAACCCCAAAAAAACATATCGACCAAGAGGCACCACCGCAACGAAATAACGTGATCGATATGAATGAAAACAATGCCAAATAAATCAGATTTATCAGCTGAGAATTAAAAATGTCAATCCCAGCGACGAAGAAAACGAATGCTGCAGGCAATATTAAAGGACCATCAGTTTGCGCTGGAAAAGGAAAAAATTCGTTGTATACAAATCCATAACCTTCGCCTCTTGCGAAAGAGGCCGCAACATTTAAATTCATTGCCCCATCAAATGAAGGTGGCGTGCTGTACAAATAACTTGCAACAGCATAAAATTGAAAAAATATGAGCGCCGCAAAAATTATTGTGATAATTACGGACGTTTTTTCAAAAAATCGCTGATACTTAACGTAGAAATCATTAATCATTATCGAAAATATTCAATTGACTGACATAAATATAATTTACAAAAAATGCTTTAGCCGCAATACTGAAGATTGGCAAAATCTGCCGAGACCGCCAGTTGCCATAAACGCCGCAAAAAATTCGACTCAGCGACGCTTTTGGCTATATACCCACCACTTGGCACTCACAAAGTTAGCGATCATCCCAACCAAGGAGCCCGCAGCAACGCCGATGGCGGGCAAGGCAGCGTGGTAACTGAACATCGCCATCACGGCGGCGTAGGTACCCACATTGAGGACACCGCCGAATGACATCGCCGCAAGGTAACGCAATCCCTCGCGAATCAGCGGATGCTTGCCTTCCGAGCCAGGTCGTTTCCCTGATGGAAGTTCCGTGAAAGTGAACCGCCTGTTCAGCAGCCATGTGGTTAACACCGCACATAGAAATGACAGCAGGCGGCCGGTGCCAAAGCCCAATCCAAGAGTCAACATGGCGTACAAGACGCCACTGTCGACCACATAGCCCAGCCCGCCAACGAGGCCAAACCGCAGCAACTGTGCCCGCATTATTGGGACAAAGGGGGATTGCCTTGGAACTGACCCACTGCGGGCGTCTGCAGATAGGCCATGCGTTTGATTTCCAGGCGACCCAGGGTGACGGTATCCAGCACCAGGCCGCAGACGAGAAACAGGAAACCCAGCAGCACAAGACAGGCACACAACACGGCAGTGGGCAGGCGCGGAACCAGACCGGTATCCAGGTACGTCAGGACCAATGGGGCAGCCAGGCCTAGCGCCAGCAACAGACACATCAGAAAGCCGAGCG
>CAIVDH010000045.1 GCA_903904635.1 uncultured Burkholderiales bacterium
CAGCCAGCTCTTCAAAGCGGCCGACAAACTGGCCACCAGCAGCCGTAAGGCCGGCATGCAATCCATTATCGTGTTGACATTGGCGGCTTCGGTATTAGTAGGCACTGCCGGCACCTTTACCTTCATGACCATACAGCTCAATGAAAAAGTCGAACAAGTCGACGCCATGCTGTTAGCCGTAGGCAAACGTGCGGTTGATCTTAAATCGCGCATGGAATCTATGGATGATATTCATTCCTCGCTGGCAGAGCTAAACCTCAAGCAGGACAACACACAATCAGTACAAATGGCCATAGAGGACAAACTATCCAAGGTTGTCGAGTCTGCAAAAACTCCGCAAAAAGCTGCGCCCGTCGTTGTCGCTGCAGCGCCTGCAGCTGCCGGTTCTCCCGGTGCTGCCGCAGCAGCTTCGCCTGCAGCACGTAAAGCCGATAAGTCAGGTAAATCGGACAAATCCGACAAGGCAGATAAATCTGATGCGCAAGCCAAATTACTCAACCAGCAGCTCTCTGGTTTGGACGCGCTGCTGCAAGAGCAATCGCAAGCGGTCAAAGATCTATCTAGCCAGCTCAACAGCGTCAAAGGTGCTGTTTCGAATGTGGACGGCCTGAAAAAAGATGTAGAGACTCTAGCCAATCTGCAGCGTCAACGTAATCAAGAAGCCTTACAAGCTATAAATACCGCTAATGCACGCCGCGAAAAAGAGCTTAAAGACAAAGAGCGTGAACTGGCCCGTGAACGTGATCTGCTAAATGAACGGGAAGCTATACGCGAACGTGAACTTGCACAAGAGCGCGCTGCATTACAAGCCATACCGGCGGAAAAAACAAAAGAAAAAATAAAAGATAAAGATCGCGTTGTTCAGTATTCACGCGAGCAGCAGTCCAAGCTTAATGGCAGCGGTCCTGCACCTGGCATGCCTGCCTATACGCGTCAGGCTGGGTCCCAGCCTCAATAAAGAGGGTGTTTGTTGAGGCAGTGACTATCATTTGAATAAATTTGGTGCGCGCATGAGATGACTGATTTTTTTCATTTTGTATACCAATGAAATTGAGAATTTTTTATGCCTGTTGTTTCCCGAAGTTTTGATCTTGACGCAGTCGAATGGCGACGCATAGTCGACACCAGCAGCAAAGAATTTCTGGTCGACTTTGAATATAGTTTATTAGGTTACGACTTGTCTGTCGGACGACTCGACATGCTGCTGCGTTATGGGAAAGGCGGTCACTGCAGACGCCATCGCCATGTCGCCTCTACTGTTACTCTCGTTTTGGAAGGCGAGCAGTTCCTAACTGAACAACAACCCGATGGAACAAGCCTATCTGTTCATAGAAAAAAAGGCGACTATGCGCTCGCTGCCGCAGATGCGTATCCGCATCTTGAACATGGAGGAGAAAATGGCGGGACAGTTATGCTTTCGATGACAGCACCAACAGGCGTGCTGTTTGAATACTTTGACGAGAACATGTCTAGCATCTCAACCGTCTCGATCACAGAATATGTGGCCAGCTGGGAGAATGGCACTACATACGGTCAGGTGCCTTGACAAAAGGTGATAGGAAATCGGTCAATAAAATTCAACTTCGTTTGCGCGTTCTATAACTGCACGCTGAAGATCACTGAACGCATCAAACCCATCAACCCGCATCAACCAATACTTCAATGCGCCGATTCTTCGCACGACCTTCACGGGTGGTGTTGGGCCCCAGCGGCTTAACATCAGCCAAGCCGCGCACCACGATACGCTCACGCGAGACACCACCATGCTCTATCAAAAAATCAGCTACCGCACCGGCACGTGCACCAGACAAATCCCAATTTGAACGATAGCGATTATTGCCAGACACAGGAATGCTGTCGGTATGTCCTTCTATCGTAATGCGGCCCGGACCACCTGCGATGCTGCGACCGATCTTGGTCAGCAGCGGATGAAAATCCGGTGACAAATCAGCGCTGCCTGAATAAAAACTGCCCTCTACCAGCATGCGCACAACGATGCGCTCACCATCGCGCTCTACCTGCGCCTTACCCTCACCTATTTCTTTGGCCAGCGCAGTTCTGATTTGTTGCAATCTTTGCGCAGTTTCATTGAGCTTCTCGGGCGTATCTCTGCCTTCACGCACTTCAATTAAGGTTTCCACCTCAGACTGTGCCTCTGCAACTTTCGCATACAGATCCAGCATTTCCTGAGAAATCACACCATTGGCAGCTTGCTTAGGTAAGTCCAGTATCAAATGCCCGTCTTCCACGCGTACATTGATTTTTTGACCAACCAGATCCGTAGACATCACCTTTTGCAAGGTACCCAGATCTTTGGCCAGTTGTTCAGGTAAAGGAGTGGCAGCCAAAGCAGGCCCTGCCGCCAGTTGTGTTTCAGCAGGCGGCGCAACAACCAATGGCAATGCTTCTTCTTTGCCTAACGATTGTTGCAATGATCCGCTGACATCACGAAATCGGGTGACATTCAAATCGGAGAAAGAAAGCAGCAACACAAAAAACGCGAGCAACAGCGTAATCATGTCGGCAAACGTGATAATCCATGGTGGAGAGCCACGCCTGTGGATCACATCATCTTCATCGAGTCTGTGCGCAATATCGCCGAACAAAGACTGGCTTGACTCTTCGACAGCTTTATCCGATGGCCGATTTTGAGCCATACGACTCAGGCCTCAGGTAAAGGTGGAACCAGTGGCTGTGGCTCAGAGAGCGGAATGTCTGGCAGATGTAAGGTACCCAACAGCAGATCCGGCAATCTGCGCGGATCGCCACCTTTATGCAGATACAACATGCCAGCGACGACCAGCTCGTAGTTATAGCGAACCAATTTTCCGTGTGTAACAATTCTTTGCACCAGAGGGCTGAAAATCACATTGGCCAGAATGGCACCATATAAAGTCGTCAACAAAGCCACTGCCATGCCAGGACCTATAGTGCGTGGATCGGTCATGTTACCCATCATCAGTACCAGTCCCAGTAGCGTACCGATCATGCCCATGGCCGGCGCCAGGTCTTGTGCGAAACTGAAAAAATCACGCGCCTGATCAAAGCGCGATTTTTCTTCTATCACCTCACGCGAGAGTGCATCTTTTAACAGGGAATAATCCAGACCATCGACCCACAGGCCGACTGCTTTGGCAATAAACGGATTGATATATTCGCGCTCTTCCAGCACGATCATCCATCGATCGTCGTAGCGGGCAATACGGCCAACTTGCACCAGCTCTTCAATCAAATCTTCAACTTTATCGGAATGATTTCCCAATGAACGTTTAGCTGTTGCGATAGCACTTTTAAACTCCACCATCGTGCTTTTAGCCAGCACGCAAAAAGCTGTACCACCAAAAACAATCAGAATCGCAGGCAGATCGACGAACTGCATGAAATTGCCGCCAGTTGCCATGGCAATCAGAGCCAGTGCACCGATTACACCAATCAAACTTGCGAGGTTCATGAGCAGTTAAGAAAAAAGTGATGACAGTGACAGAAACTACGCAGAGCGCAGCCGGTATTTATCGATCTTCTCGATTAAAGTTGTACGCTGCAAATTAAGCATACGTGCTGTCTTGGACACATTGCCATCAGCACGCTCCAGCGCCTGCTCTATGAAACCGCGCTCAATTTGCGCCATGCGCTCTTTGAGCGACATGCCTTCTGGCGGCAGCTCTGACATACCTTGCGCCAGCATGATGATGTCTTCCACATGATTGCGTTCAGCTTCTTCATCAGGCGCAACATCAAACGGCACCACACCCGGCTCTTCCTGAGGAAACATCTGTAAAACATCTGCAGCATGCGGTTCAGGCGCATTATCTTTTTGTTCTTCTTGCAGCTGTTTCAAACCCTTGGGCAGCATAGGCGCAGGTATGACATGCAAGGACAAACGCTGACCAGCAAACAAGGTAGAAAAACGATGTATCAGATTAGAGAGTTCACGCACATTGCCCGGCCAGTTATAGGACTTGAGGGCTTCAATGAAATCAGGTGTAAAACTAACTGGCGTGTTCTTGGCAGAAAAACGCTCAGCATAAAATTTAACCAGCAGCGGAATATCATCGCGACGCTCACGCAGCGGTGGTGTGGTCACTGGTAGCACATTCAAACGGTAATACAAATCTTCCCGAAAACGGCCTTCTGCAATTTCCACTTCCAAATCCCGGTGCGTCGCGGCCACGACCCGCACATCAATCTTTACCGGACGGGTTGAGCCTACCGGATCAACCACACGCTCTTGCAGCACACGCAGGAGTTTGACTTGCATATCCAGCGACAAGTCGCCTATCTCATCCAGAAACAAGGTGCCACCATGGGCCAGCTCAAAGCGCCCTACCCGGTCTGCCAGCGCGCCAGTAAACGCGCCTTTGCGATGACCGAATAATTCACTCTCCATCAAATCTTTAGGAATGGCTGCACAATTTAGCGGAACAAAATTGGCTTCAGCACGATTTGACTGGTAATGCAAAGCCTGCGCGACTAATTCTTTGCCCGTGCCGGACTCACCGTTAATCAACACGGTGGCTTCAGAATTGGCAATCGTACCGATAAGCTGGCGGATCGCGCACATAGGCTGGCTATTGCCAATAATCGGACTCGACTGTCGCATAAGCTGCATTTGTCCTGTCGGGCGGTGAAAGGATGGCCGGCTTGCGCGTAAAAATTACGCGGAAAGTTCACCAATGTTTCCTGATTGAAACATAATGGGGTCAGGCTGTCAACGCAGCCACAGCCTGTGAAAACCGCATGATCAGGCAGCGAAGCCGGATATCTTTGAATATTGTCTTTTTGAGTCGCCCCTGCTTAAAGGCGAGATTGCCTGATTGAACGACTGCTTTTAAAGACAAAAATGTGAATGGGTTCAACCTCGCTAAAATAAGCAACGACAACAAGCAAAGATAAGCAGAAAAATAAGCAGTACCAATGACCTGCTCAAAGAAGCAGCTAACCATCATAACCAGAGACACGCCATGCATCTGATTTTGCCCCTAATGTTTACCCTCTTGCCGGCATTGAGTCAGTTATGGGATGTGCCTGGACTGACATTAGCCTTTAGCGTGATCGTATTGCCGCTGATGGAATGGCTGCTCAAAGGTATGGACGCTCGCTTGGGTGCAGTCCAGGGGCTAACAGAATTCAAATGGGGCGACTGGTTCCCCCGCGCCATCATCATGCTAGTGATTACACAAGGCCTGTGGTTTGCCTTTCAGGCCAACAAGCTGGAGTGGGATGGTCTCATATGGCTGGCGCTCTCCTGCGGCTATGTGGCCGGCGCCATAGGCATTGTATTGGCGCATGAACTGGGTCATCGCCGCCCCTGGACTGACCGAGCCTTGTCCAGACTGCTATTGCTCATGGTCGGCTATGGCCACTATGCACTCGAACATAATCGCGGCCATCATCGTGGCGCGGCCACCTATCCCGATCCGGCCACCGCCAGAGAGCACGAAAGCTTGTGGGGATTTTTGCCGCGTTATTATTCCGGCGTATTTACAGACTCCGTCAAACTGGCTCGCGCTACGCCAGGTCTGATCAATGAAGCACTGGCTTTACTAGCCACCACCATTATTTTATTTACAGCGGTATTTGTTTACGCTGGCTGGAAGGGGCTGGCGTTTTGTATGCTGCAGGCAGCCACTGCGCAGCTACTGGTGGGCACAGTCGATTATGTCGAGCACTGGGGTCTGCAGCGCAAAGTCGAAGCTGGCAAACCAGAACGCATGGGCGCACAACATACCTGGGACTGTTCCAACTGGATCGCTGATGCCATGCTCTTCAATCTGCCCCGACATGCATCCCATCATATGGAACCCTCACTCAGTAGCGATCAACTTTATCGTTCAGCTGCCTCACCGCAAATGCCAACCGGCTATGCCGGCATGGTGTTACTGGCGTTCGTTCCGCCCCTGTTTAAAAAAATAATGACACCACGTTTAAAATCACATTTGCCAACGCAAGCTTAAAAAAAGAAAGCGCATCATGGACATCAAAGCACTCAAGGCACTGCAATGGAAAGTATTTGAAAATGTCGCTGCGGCTTCATTAGTGCCGCTCATGCGCATAGGCGATGAACTCAAATTATTTATCACCCTCTCAGCTTGCG
>CAIVDH010000046.1 GCA_903904635.1 uncultured Burkholderiales bacterium
GGCGCAGCTTAGTCAGGCGCTTATACGGCTGGCTGCACGCTAACAAGCCGGAAATTCTCTGGCTTGTTAAAATGATTTTAAATATTTATATCAATATAGTCGCAGAATACTGCTGAAAAAAGGGCTACACAATGGCAAATAAGGACCCCGTCAAAATAGGGGTGCTGTACTCGGAAACGGGTGCGACTTCTGCAATCGAGTCTTCACAACTGCTAGGCACACTGCTGGCAATTGATGAAATCAATGAGCATGGTGGCATAGATGGCCGCGAGCTGGTCGCTGTGCGCTATGATCCGCAATCAGATCAGCAGCAGTTTCGCGTACTGGCTGAAAAACTCGTCACCACAGATAACGTCAATGTCATCTTTGGTTGCTATATGTCTAGCACTCGCAAAGCGGTCATTCCGGTGGTGGAGCGTTATAACCGCATACTCTTTTATGCAACTTTGTATGAAGGCTTCGAGTTTTCGAATAACCTGATTTACACTGGCGCGGCACCGAATCAAAATAGTGTGCAATTAGCTGATTTCATGATGTCTTCATTTGGCGGCAGGGTATATCTGGTCGGCTCTGATTACATCTATCCGTATGAATCCAATCGCATCATGTCTGATCTGGTATCGCAACGGCCAGGTGGCGAGCGCGTGGCCAGGCGCTATGTGCCGGTTGATGCCGGGCCGGGAGATTTCAATGAGATCATTGCCGACATCAAGGATAAGCAACCTGATTTTATTTTTTCCACTGTGGTGGGTAACGCTACGCAGCATTTATACAAAGCCTTTGCTGAAGCCGGACTTGATCCTAAAAAAATGCCGATTGCCAGCCTGACAACCTCTGAAGTAGAAGTCGCACAAATGGGTGCTGCCGCTGCAGCAGGTCACTTCACGGCTGCGCCTTATTTTCAGTCTGTTGATACGGCAGCTAATCACGCTTGTCTGGAAAAAATTACCAAACGCTATGGCGACAAAGCGATCCCGAATGCTTGCTGGGAAGCGGCTTATTTTCAGGTGCATTTATTTGCAAATGCGATGCGCGCCTCAGGCAGCGACCGTATTGATGCGCTCATGCCTAAGCTGCTAGGTTCAGAATTCATGGCACCGCAAGGTCGCGTAAGAATTGAGCCTAGTAATCATCACACCTGCCTTTATCCGCGAATTGGTCGCGTTAATCAAAAAGGACAGTTCACTATCGTGCGAGCTTCAACAACGGCTGTAGTGCCTGATCCTTATCTGGTTACGCATTCGCTAGGGGATTGGACACTCGCGCTGGACGAGATGGGTAACTGATGGCGAAAGATAGCGCAGCGGTTCGGCCAGCTTTAAGTGCGGGCCGCGCCATTCCGCAATTGCTCAAAGATTTGCGGGCGCTACGGGTGTGTGTATTCCATCCGCGGGACCAGGATGGCGAAGGGCTGACCAGACAATTAGAGCGTATCGGTTGTCAGGTACAAGCGTTTTGGCCACCATTGCCCGCATTGCCTACTGGCTGCGATCTGGTCTTCATGGCGCTCTCGCCAGATTTGCTTGATACCGATTTTACCTGGTGTGAAGTTGAGGATGGACCGACGGTAATTGCCGTTATTGCCTATGAAAATCCCACCATTATAGAAGCCGTATTACGTATAGGCGCAAAAGCGACGATAGCTTCTCCGGTACGCTCTTTCGGATTGCTCTCCGCATTGGTACTGGCGCGCGAGCTTAGCGGCACCATAAAAAAACAAAAGAAACGCATCCTGCAATTAGAAGCAAAACTGACCGGTGCGCGTCATATCGCAGAAGCGCAGGATATTTTATGCAAACAGCGCGGCATTTCTAAAGAAGAAGCTTATCAAGCTATACGTGAACAAGCGATGAGCAAGCGCGTGACTGCCGAAGAAATCGCTATGGCGATTATTAACGCCAATGAAATTCTGAGCTTTAAATCTTAAAAAAATATTCACGTTTTTTAAGATTCCAAACCCACACTATTGCGTAATAAATTCCCAGCGACGGCTGACAAGCTCGCCATTAATACTGCCGTTGAATTCCACATCATAGGTGGTCGATGCACGCAGTGGTGATAACGGAATTATCGCTACAGCTGAACGCGGTGTATCCGCATCTGTGGTTTGATCCAGCAATCGTACGGGCAGCGGCAATTCACCACGCGCACGAATCGTGAAGCTCGTAACTCGTAACATCGCATTACTATTTGCATGCACGCTCACCGGAAATCCGGCTTCATCTATTGCGGGCAAAGGATCGGGAAATTCCAGATTAGTAAAAAAATTTATCGGCACATTTTTTTGTCCGGATACAGGCCAGCTAATTATTTGCGTACTACCAGTGACAGGAATGCTTTGGTTGGCAATCAGGTTTATGGTGAGCCAGTTATATCCTCCCAGCCGCGATGCCACACCCGCACCGGCCTCGGTAAACGCCGGCTCAAATAGGGTGTAGCGATGATAAATCGCACTGATCAGTCCTTCTGCGGCAGCAAAGCCATCCCTCTCCACCACCGCTGCGATGACTTCGCCATCAGCATAACCCAAAGGATTAAACAGATATCCTGCCGCTCGCAAGCGCGCTGGCGGATCTATGCCGGTAAAGCCGGGTAAGTCCGGTATTTCTTCGTGTGAGACAACGTTATTGACCTGCTGATAATTAGCGTGAGATTTCGCGGCCTGATCGATCACACTATTGCGCTGCAAAATCTGCAGACCCGCTTGCTGTCGACGAAAATTTAACCAGTTCATTGCATCTGTTGCCATGTCGCCGGTGATAAAAGGTGCCCCGGCTTCTTGAATAATTAATTCAGCCGCAGGTGTCAGGCTAGGTTCTTCTGCGTTGTTACCACATGCGCTTAGTAATATTAAACTCAGCGTTAACGTAATACGTTGAAACCGACGAGAGATAAGCATCCTTTTGCCTTTCGGTTTGTATTTTTATTTCTTTTCTTCTGCTTATCTTTATAAGAGTGGGCAATGCCGGGGGCGGTTCATCAGATCACGCTCACAAGAGATTTCGCTCAACGTCGTTGATACAATACTGGCCATGTGGCAACTTAACTATCGTTCGCTGAGTTTGTTTTTGTTGAGCTTCATGCTGGCTTTGATGGCTGCAGAAGCTTTTGTTTTTTTACGTGCGCCGCTACCGTGGATGACCGGTCCGCTATTTGTGATTGCAGCAGCACGTCTGATGCATGCACCGCTGCACTGTCCGGTGATGGTGCGCGAAGCAGGTCAGTGGGCCATCGGTGCTGCGCTAGGGCTTTATTTTACGGCTGATGTCATCGCCGTTTTGTATTTGTACTTTGGCTTCATCGCCGCTGCAGTGATCTTTGCTTTGCTGCTCGGCGTGGCTGGCGCATGGCTATTACATAAACTTTCAGGCATCTCAGGTGTCTCGCGCCGCACCGCATTTTTTGCGATGGCCATAGGGGGCGCCTCTGAGATGGCAACGCAGGGTGAACGTCATGGAGCGGCGGTAGAACAAATCGCTGCAGCACACAGCTTGCGCATCATGCTGGTAGTGGCCATCATTCCGTTCGCATTTAAATTTCTTGATGTGCATGGACTAGATCCGTATGTTCCTGCAGCGCGCACGGTTAATTACAGCGGTTTGGTTTTACTGGTGCTACTCACTGTTATGGCTGCACTCGTTTTGAAACGTCTGGGCTGGCCTAACGCATGGGTCATAGGCCCGCTACTCATGAGTATTGCGCTTACTGCCTCCGACATCAGATTATCAGCAATGCCTGAATGGGCGATACATCTGGGTCAGTTATTTATAGGACTTTCGTTGGGGGTACGATTTACGCCTGCATTTTTGCGTAGTGCGCCGCGCTACATGGGGAGCGTGGCGGTTTGTTCATTGCTTGCACTTTTAATTTCAGCTTGCTTTGGTTTGATGCTGGCAAAATTAAGTGGCATGCAAGCAGCAACAAGCATATTAGCAACCTCGCCGGGTGGTATCGCCGAGATGAGCCTGACTGCAAAAAATCTGGAATTGGGTGTGCCTATCGTGACGGCATTTCATGTGGCGCGCATGGCCGTATTGGTATTGACGATAGGGCCTTTATTTCGGCTGCTGAAAAAAATCTGCTGAATGGTTAAATATTTATCGTGATCGTTCAAACACGCCTGCAACACGATTTTTCTGTACTTCGTTCCAGGTAAAAATTTCTGCATTCATTGCCACATACACGCCCGCTGGTAGCAGTCGCGCTGCCGCCAACGCAAAGCCCAAATTAAAAAGCGCGTCCGAATTAGCAATTTCATAAGGCACCATGGCGCCGGTGATCACGATGGTTTTTTTGAGTGCTGCATGGCCGAGTACTTCGGCGGTTTGTTGCGCAGTATCGGTACCATGCACAATGACGATACGGTCTTCACTGGCGCTGACACATGCTGCGCATATTTGCTGACGATGCTTGTCATCCATATCCAATGAGTCCAGTGCAAGCAGCGGCTCGAAACTGACTGCGCCGGTAATGCGTGCACGTGCCAATGCGGCTGGTATTACGCTATCGGTAAACACTAGCTGGCCGCTGATGGGATCATAGTGCTTATCGAAGGTTCCACCGGTGGCGATGATGCGCATGTTCATGGCTATAAAAAAATAATAATATATACATGATACCGCGCACAGTTTTTTCAGTATGCAAAAAAAAGAGTGGCGACCATGGCGCCACTCTGTAAATGCGAAGCAAACCCGACGATGCAAGCCTGGTTTGCCTGCCATCCGA
>CAIVDH010000047.1 GCA_903904635.1 uncultured Burkholderiales bacterium
CCATACCCAGCGGTCGATATTCTCTGGCCGGAATGCTGTATCCGGATACTTGCATTTCAAAGTCGCGACAAACACCGACCTCGGGTTTAATTGGTTGCGTAGGCAGACGACTGCGTTTGTAGAGCTCACGGGCTTGTTCGACTGGCAGACTTTCAGGGCCGGGTACATTTGCGCTGGCAGCCTTGTCCAGCAAGGCCTTGATTTGCGGATCACATATCGGAGATGTCTTCATAACCAATCAGATCAATTTTTCAAAGAATTTTGCATATAAAGTTGTAACAACAAAGCTTCAAATAAATGCGTGACTATTCCACCATTTTTTGTCAGCAGCGATCTTAGCGCCGTTACCTCTACTTGCTGACAAGTAGTTTTACCAACTGCCTTGGCGGTAGCGCTGCGTACACCCATAGACAATAGTGATTGTTCACCAAACGCCTCACCTTCACCTAGCAAGGCAATTTCCTGATTCGATGCCTCGTCAATAATCCTGACCTGCCCCGATTGAATCAGATAAAAGCTATGCGCGACCTCACCTGCTTCAAATAAAATATCATCATCCTGATACACCACTGGCATGAATATACTCATGACAAACTCTCCGGTGCTTTTGTCAGCCCCAAAATACGCATGACTGTAATACGGCAGATACCCAGCAGACCGGTATTAAGGCCACGCAGTTTGGACAATGCAGGCCGAATAGGAATGACGCGGGCAGTGACCAGCGTTTTGGCAACGACATCCCAGCTATAACCACTCTGACTTAATCCTTCAGCCACACCAAATACACTGCCAGGCCCAAAGCCATAAGCGCCAAACTGACCACGGGCGATGACTTCGCCTGCAATAATCACATAGCCGAATTCAGGTAAGGCACCGCGTTCGGCAATTTTTTCACCTGCTGCAAAATATTTTTCCTCAAGAATATCGCTACTATTAATCTTTAAAAGCAGTCGCTCTGCAAAAGACAATTGCGCGGCTTGCTCAAGATTTACTGTAAATTTTGCCTCTTTATTCGGCTTATCCATACGCTTGGCTACCTTTTGTTTTTTCTATAGGGATGATGCGAATGTGGTGTTGATTTATTTAGAAGCTCTATCAAAATGCCGCTGGCTGCGTTGGGGATGCCTTGCCGTACGACTGTACTGTCTGCGGCTTCCCCGCCTTGCCAGCGACCGCGCCGCTAGTCGGCGCTCATTTTGATAGAGCTTCTCATATCGCACCAACTATCGGAATAATTCTATCAATATGCTTAAATATACCTGTGATTAAAAAAATAGGGCAAAATCGTGAGCTAAAGTGAGTAATTAGATTAACAATAATTCAAAATAACTAACAACATAACCCAAAGCCGGCTTCCAGATGACTCAGACTATGCAAGCGGCTTACCGACACACAAGCCAGAGCAAGGCTAATTTTTCAAATCCGTCAACTATCTCTGCCTCGCAAAAGACCATTCATGAGTAATAAGTTATTTATTTCTATCGCATTGGCGCTTTTAATATTGAGCGGTGTAGCTTTAGCCTGGGTAAAACCATTTAGTGACCCGACACGTCGCGCCAATGCGGTACTACTGAATTCATCACTGGAAGAAGAGCTAGCCATCTTAAAAAACGCCATCTTGGCAGGCTGTGAATCACCCTTAATCCGGGATGCGATATTGTTTGGCGAGCGCGACAAATCTTTGTCTGCCAGCTTGCCGTCTGCTACATCAAATGCCGCATCAGTATCACAGATTAACAACCAGTACAGGAAACCCGCCGAACTGGCTGCATCACTAGATGCAGCAGTCGTATCGGTAATCGGTAAAAACGCTTTTGCAGCAGGATTTTTTGTCACCCCCAACGTCGTGGTTACCAGCAGTCAGATCATTGAGGGCGCTGAGTCCGATACAATTTTAGTAACAAGCGTGGCGATGAAACAAGTGCTGAAGGCTGACATCATTTCAACATCCCATACCGGCTCAGGCAAAGGATCGGGTTTAGTCCTGCTGCGTTTACCGTCCAACTTTACAGCGCCGGCTGTTTTACCTGTTGCAGGTATCGCGACGCCCTCTGCCACCGTGATCGCGGCTGGCATACCCGAACACAGCTACGATCCCGGCAAGAGACGGGCTGCCATCATCAATGGCAATGCCGCCGAAGCACCCGTCACGCAACTGTCTCCG
>CAIVDH010000048.1 GCA_903904635.1 uncultured Burkholderiales bacterium
CAGCTTGATTGAAGAAGTGGTGCGCGCAGTGGGTGGTAAGTCAGGCGCTTCAAAAGACACTGGATCCCGGCCTACGCCGGGATGATGGTAGTAATTTTAAGTTCGCCTCAACGACCAACGTCGTCCCAGCGCAGGCTGGGACCCAGTGTCTTTACTTGCACTATTCCGGCTTTTTATTCTTCGCAGCGTCTTTCATCGCTTTGGCAGCTTCAGGCGGCATATAGTTTTCATCATGCTTGGCCAGCACCTGTTCTGCATGAAAAACACCATCTTCACCCAGCTTGCCCTGCGCGACCACGCCTTTGCCTTCTTTGAATAAATCCGGCAGCAGACCGGTGTAAGTCACCGGCACGCTGTGCGCAAAATCGGTTACAACAAAGCGTACGTTTAAGTCAGTGCCACTTTTAACCAGGCTGCCTTCTTGAACCATGCCGCCTATGCGAAAATCGCGTCCCTGCGGCGCAGTTTTCTCAGCGATCTGGCTAGGGCTGAAGAAAAATACCATGTTGCTCTGAAAGGCATTCAGTATCAGCATAGCGGCCGCGCCTATGGCGGCGACTGCCAGTGCAATCAGCAATAATTTGCGGTGCCGCGGTTTCATGCCTGTTCTCCTTCTTGTGTCTGCTCTTTTGCTGCATCCAGTTCGCGCGCACGATTTCGCAGCTGCACGACTTCCAGTGCGATTACCGCGGCAACCATCAGGTAGGAGCCCCATACGTACAGCCCGTAGCCGCCCATGTTGATGAATTCACTGACGCTATTCCAGTTCACGTTTGCTCCTGTAAAGTTTCCATCCAAGCGGTTTGCGCTTCTCGCTCGCGTATCAGTATGCGTGTGCGCGCCAGTGCAGCAGCAATGGCATAAAGCCAGAATGCCAGCGCCATGATCAGCATGCCGGCTAACATGATGCTGGCCATGCGCGGCGCGGCGGATACGCTCACCGAAGCGCCCTGATGCAAGGTATTCCACCACTTTACAGAGAAATAAATGATGGGCACATTGATCACCCCGACCAATGCCAATAAGCTCGTGGCACGATCAGCCCGGCGCGTGTCTTCAATGGTGGTGTGCAGCGCCAGATAGCCGACATACAGAAACAGCAGTATCAGCTCTGAGGTCAGGCGTGCATCCCATACCCACCATGTACCCCAGGTTGGCTTGCCCCAAAGGGATCCGGTCCAGAGCGCAAGAAAACACATCAGCGCGCCAGTTGGCGCCAGCGCGCGCGCCAGCATGAAAGCCAGCCGGGCATTGAAAGCCAGTCCTATCGCAGACCAGAAAGCGATCGCAACAAAAATCACCATTGACATCCATGATGCCGGTACATGCACAAAGATGATCCGGTAAGACTCGCCTTGCTGGAAATCTGTAGGCGCGATTAATAGCCCGATAGTAAGGCCGGCTATGGCCAGTAACGTGGCCAGTACGCTGCACCAGCGTACAAGACTGCCTGCCAGCGGATAAAACCGCGCAGGCGCGGCATATTTAAACCAATTCATGCGGGGTTGTTCCTTTCTTTTGTATTGCGCTTATTCTAGGGCAATACGCAAAGCTGCGGCTGTTGCCAGTGGCGCCAGCGGCAGAGCCAGTAGCAACATCGCACCCAGCAAAGAGAAATGGGCAGCCACACCCAGCCCGGCACTGCCTGCATCGACAGCGCCGGTGCCAAAGATTAATACCGGTATGACCAGAGGCAGCACCAATAGCGAGAGCAGCATGCCTTGTGAGCGCACGCCCAGCGTCAGGGCCGCCCCTATTGCGCCCAGCAGAGCCAATATCGGTGTGCCCAGAAGTAGCGAAATGGCCAGTATCAGCGTGCTTTGTGGCGACATATCAAACTGCATTGCCAGCACGGGCGACATCAATGAGAGTAAAAAGCCGCTGCATAGCCAGTGTGCCGCAACCTTGGCTAGTACCAGCAAAGGCAGCGGCGTAGCAGAGAGCAGCATTTGTTCTAAGGTGCCGTCGGCATAATCTTCGGTAAACATGCGCGCCATACCCAGCATGGCTGACAGGAGTGCCGCCACCCACAAAACGCCGCTGGCAATTTGTTTGAGTAGTACCGGTTGCGGACCTATACCAAGTGGGAACATGCTGGCCACAATAATAAAAAAAGCCAGAGCAGCGGCCGTGTCGCTACGTTGCCTGAACACCAGCTTGATGTCGCGTTCGAACAGACAATACAGGCCGGGCCAGATGCCGGGCGAGATGTTGGCCTTGATAGAGAGTGTGCGCAGTGAATTACTCATAAAGCGAGTGTCTTGTGAGTGATGCCGGATTCCAGCGATAGCGGCTGATGGCTGGTTAAGATGGCGCTGCCACCATTTTTCAAATGTGCGCTGATACGGGCAGAGAGCCATTCACAGCCAAGATTGTCCAAGGCATTGAAAGGTTCATCGAGTATCCATAGCACTGGTGCCGAGGGCAGTATGGTTCGCGCCAGATGGACGCGTTTTTTTTGCCCTTGGGAGAGCTGACGCGCTGGCATCATGTCGCGACCCGGCAGGCCTGCAGAGGTGAGTGCGGTGCGAGCCTGGGCAGCGGTGATGCTGCGCCCCGCCAGTGTTTCGGCCACCTGCAGGTTTTCACCGGCAGTCAGGTCATCTTTAAGGCCTGCAGCATGGCCTATGTATAAAAGCGAGCGAGCATATTCTTCGCGCACGTGACTGATTTTTTCGCGCTGCCAGCGGACTTCGCCGGATGTGGGTTCGAGCATGCCGCATAGCATGCGTAACAAACTGGTTTTACCCGCGCCATTGGAGCCGGTAACGCGTAGCAGATCGCCGGGTTTGACATCAGTATTGAGTTGACGAAAAAGCAGACGCGATCCACGCACGCAAGCTAACTTATGTATTTCGAGCATGATTGCCAGGAGCAGTGAAAGTAGGGGATTAAAGAAGTTAACGTTTAATCCGTCAATTCTACTTGTCAAATGCGTCGCTGGGATCACTGCGTGATGAAATGAACTGCGCTCCCTGCTGGAAGTATTACCTTCTGGCAGGGAGTGATGATTTTGCCTACTGTTTTTTTAACAAAAATCCGCCTATCGCCACAGGACCGTTGTTTGGGTTTTGAAACGTGTAGCTGCCAGCAACTTCTGCCGGACCGGTTATGCCGCCATTAGTCGTTACAGGACCAAAGAATCGTGCGCCCAGGCCACCGCTGACAGACCCGTTGTTGACGCTGCCGGTAAAATAATTTGCCAGGTTGCCGCTACTAATGTTGGTAGTCGTTGTAAATGAAATCGGGACACTGGATAAATCTTTTACATCAAGACGTGTATTACTGAAGTTAATCTGCACCGTTTGCCTTGCGAAATCCACTACGGCTGTAACCGTGCCGATAATTGGATTGGAGTCTTCTACGCCATCGTTGCTAAACCATCCGCGCAGCGTGCCGGTATAGGTTGCTGTGCCGGTAGTGGGCATTTGTGTCGGATTGGTCACTTCGCCAAATGCAAGGTAGCCACGGCGCATTTTATTGTGTTCATTGTTGCCGCCCCACTCATTGATCATCACAGTATCTTGCGTAATCCAGCCAGCCAAATTAGCCCAGCCATAACTCCATTGATAGTAGTTGCGATAACCTTTAAAGCCCGGATAAGGTAAGCCGCTATCGATCTGTAAAAAAAATTGATCTTTAATGGCGGGAGGCATGCGCTGGTTAACCTCGTCACCAGCCTCGGTTGCGCCATCTGAGTGAAGATGCGTCGCAATGACGGTGTCGGGTAAACTGCCGCCGGTTTTCCAGTCACCTTGCGTCAGTAACAACGGTGGACTTTCCACGGTGGGGCAATCAGGTTTATCAGTTGGGCAGCGCACAGGTTGGCTGCGCGGAAAATAAATATTGTTGGCGTAATTTGCCTGCGTGCCTGCAGCGCCTTTCGATGGAAAATCATAAAAATTTGTGTCGGAAATCGGTGGCAGTGGCCCAAAAACAATCTGCCCCTTGCTGTCGAGTTGTGCGCGCCCCTGACGTGTTGAGAAAGTCTCGATTACCAGCGGACGTTCATTTTTTCCATCCCACGACAGTCCCATGTCGGACATCAGCATCGCCACGCTATCAATCACGCCGGACGCATTGCGTTTCACTCGCACTTCCACTTTTCCACCAGTAGCCGGCTTTAGGCCAAATGCCTGGGTTGTGTCCGGATTGGGCGTCATCAAGTCATTCGTTGATACGCCATAGGTCTGCACCCCGGACGCTGTTAGCGCGACGCCATTGTCGGCACCTAAAATTTTGTCGCCGCTACATTGTGCATTTTCGCTGCCCTGACAGGACATGATTGCGGCTTCTTGCACAGACGTTGTGATGTTGCTGGATCCGGATAGCAACTTGGGCGCATCGCCGCCATCACCACCACCGCACGCCGTGAGAAATAAAAAAAGAGTGCTGCATACAGCACCGCCCTTTAAAGAAAAAAACATGAAACCTCCCTAGGTCTGTCTGGATGTAATTACCAACTTCTGCGACAAGCGCAGTTGGCGACTTCAGAACATAGAGCAGGGGCGATTAAATTGTTTGTGAAATGATAAGGGAGCGCAGTATTAAATTGGAAAGTCTGAATAATTAACGAATAGTTGACGTAACAAAACCACAAGTTATTTTGCGATATGTGTCTAAATTACTTGACACAATGCCGTGACAACTTTAATTTACACATGAAATGAGCCAATCAGGTTCACGCGGAGGCAATATGGAAAACGGCAAGCGTATAGAGACGGCACTGTTGGCGGCACTGGCAGCCCAGGAGGGCCCGGGCGGTCCGCCTAAACTGGCGCAGGCAATACGCCATGCGGTATTTCCGGGGGGCGCCCGTATTCGTCCCCACCTGTGCCTGGCTGTTGCCCAAGCATGTGCGGCAGATGATCTGGACCTGGCTGCTGCTGCAGGTGCGGCCATAGAGTTATTGCATTGTGCGTCGCTGGTACATGATGATTTACCCTGCTTTGACAACGCCGCCACACGCCGCGGCCGCCCATCCGTATTTGCCGCACATGGCGAACGACTCGCTGTGCTGGCCGGTGATGCATTGATCGTGACTGCTTTTCAGAGTGTGGCAGCAGCAGCGGCCATGCGCCCCGAGCGACTCGTTGCCTTGATCAAGACAATTTCCGAGGCGGTCGGTGCGCCTTTGGGCATCGTTGCCGGTCAGGCCTGGGAATGCGAACCACGTGTGGCACTCACCGAATATCAGCGCGCCAAAACCGGTGCCTTGTTTGTCGCGGCAACAACAGCCGGTGCACAAGCTGCCGGTGCACAGGCCGATCCATGGCGTGCATTGGGTGAATGGCTGGGCGAGGCTTATCAGGTAGCCGACGATATACGTGATGTGGCTTCAGACCCTGACACTCTGGGCAAACCTATCGGTCAGGACGTAACCCATGGTCGCCCGAGTTCGGCCGCTGAGTTGGGACTGTCTGGCGCAATTCAGTACTTTGATCAGTTAATCGGTTACGCCAGCGCCTCGATTCCGAGCTGCCGCGGTTCTGCGCAATTACGCACTTTGGTCAGGGCCGAAGCCAAGCGCTTAGTGCCAGTTGAGATGACGCGTCGTATCGCGCCGTCCGTCACCCGCGTTGCGGCGTAAGACTGTATGGTCAGCGCTACCTTATCCTGGTCCGATCGTTTGCTGGGATGGCGTGACCGTCTACTGGCCAACCCTGCTTTTCACCGCGCCGCCTCTGGCTTTGTCCTGACGCGCCCGATTGCGCACAAGCGCGCCCGTGAACTCTTCGATCTGGTCGCAGGCTTTGTGTATTCACAAGTGCTAGCAGCATGCGTAAAACTCGATCTGTTTGGCAAGCTCGCCGATGGCCCGCAAAGCCTGTCCGTGCTGGCTGAGCAAATGCAACTTTCTACGGAAGCGACCGAGCGCCTGCTGGCTGCGGCACTCTCCATCAAACTAGTTGAAAAACGTGGCTTGGATGCCGACGGCAAGCCGCGCTACGGACTCGGCGTACTCGGCGCACCGTTGGTCGGCAATGAAGCCTTGCTGGCCATGATCACGCATCATGCAACGCTGTATACCGACCTGACTGATCCGGTTGCGCTGTTGCGCGGCAGTGGTCCGCCGCCCGCGCTGTCTGGTTATTACCCTTACACCGCAGAGAACGCCACCACACACGCCGCCGAGCTCAGCCCTGAAAAAGTGGCCAGCTATTCGCAATTAATGGCCGCTTCCCAGCCGCTGGTGGCAACGGAAATTCTGGATGCCTTTCCACTGACACGCTTTAAGAGCCTGCTCGATGTCGGCGGCGGCGAGGGGCGTTTTCTCACCAGCGTGGCGGCACGCGCGCCGCATCTGAAGCTCACCTTATTTGATTTACCTGCAGTCGCCGAACGCGCCCGTGGCCGTTTTGCTACTGCCGGTATAGCGGACCGTGCGCAGGCAGTGGGCGGTAATTTTCTTGCTGATGTCTTGCCCACCGGTGCCGACATCGCCTCACTAGTGCGGGTCATTCATGATCATGACGATGAGCGAGCGCTAACTATTTTGAAATCTGTGCGGCGCGCCTTGCCAGCTGGTGGCACCCTGATTTTGGCTGAGCCCATGTCAGGCACGCGCGGCGCTGAGGCCATGGGCGATGCGTACTTTGGCTTTTATTTGCTGGCCATGGGACGCGGCCGGCCGCGCACAAAAGAGGAATTGACCGGATTAATAGAGGCCGCAGGCTTTGCCGGCGTGCGGCTGTTGCCAACGCGGATACCGCTACAAGTGAGGCTGTTAGTCGCGCAAGCGGTGTAAATGCAGGTTGACAGTAAAATATGTAAATATTGCTTGACAGTACCAACTGTAAGTCTAGAATGACACTATCCCTTAAAGCCAGGTAGATCATGACCAACCTGCTCGACAAGACTAATCAGCGCAACACCAGTGCCTTAAAGCGGGGTGCTGCATGAACGCGCAAGCCGTCGTGCTGGAGCAGCCATTGCAGCTCAGCGTGCGCGAGCTGCCATTGGTCGACGCGACGGTGAATGATCTGGTGGTTGATATTTGCTGGAGCGGTATTTCTACCGGCACTGAAAAATTACTCTGGTCGGGCCGCATGCCTAGCTTTCCTGGCATGGGCTATCCGCTGGTGCCTGGCTATGAATCAGTAGGTCGGGTTGCGCAACCGGGCAGTAGTACAAATTACAAAGTCGGTGAAATGGTGTTTGTGCCCGGCGCAGCTTGCTTCGGCGATGTTCGCGGCTTGTTTGGTGGTGCTGCTTCACGGGTGGTGATTCCTGCGCTACGTGCCGTGCGCATCAAAGAAGAGTTGGGTGAGCAGGGTACGTTGCTGGCATTGGCCGCTACGGCCTATCACGCACATTCAGCACCAGGGCTGACACAACCTGAACTCATTATTGGTCATGGTGTACTGGGCCGCATGATGGCAAGACTGGCCGTGTTAGCTGGTGCCAAGCCGGTTGTGTGGGATACCAACCCTGAACGCCGTACCGGCAATGTTGGCTATGACGTGATTGATCCCAAAGACGATACGCGCACGAATTATCGTTGCATCTGTGACGTCAGTGGCGATGCAAAATTACTCGACACACTCATTTCACGCGCAGCACCAAATTGCGAAATCGTGCTGGCCGGTTTTTATGATGAGCGCATTTCATTTGCGTTTGCGCCGGCCTTCATGCGCGAAGCCCGCATCCGGGTTGCGGCGCAATGGAAGCCACAGGATTTACAAGCCGTGCGTGAGCTGGCTGAATCCGGACGTTTATCACTAGACCATCTCATTACTCATCGCAGCGCGCCCGATCAGGCTGACGCTGCTTACCGTACTGCCTTCAGTGACCCTAACTGTCTGAAGATGATCCTCGACTGGAGAAGCACAAAATGACGCAATCGATTCCGGCAACTGCAACGATTAAATTCATGCAAAAAGAAAATTTGCAGACTGACAGCCTGCGCGCTGAAGCGGCAATAGAGCCGGATCCGGTTGCGACTTCGCCCGCCACCAAAGAAACCCAGATCATCGCGATCTACGGTAAAGGGGGCATAGGCAAGAGTTTCACGCTGGCCAACTTGTCTTACATGATGGCGCAGCAAGGTAAAAAAGTTTTGCTGATCGGCTGTGATCCCAAGAGCGACACCACATCTTTACTGTTTGGTGGTCGTGCCTGCCCAACCATCATCGAAACATCGTCCAAGAAAAAACTCGCAGGTGAAGCCGTTGCCATTGGTGACGTTTGCTTTAAGCGCGATGGTGTGTATGCGATGGAGCTCGGTGGCCCTGAAGTCGGTCGCGGTTGTGGTGGTCGCGGCATTATTCACGGCTTTGAACTGCTGGAAAAATTAGGCTTTCACGAATGGGGTTTTGATTACGTGCTGCTCGACTTCTTGGGCGATGTCGTATGCGGCGGTTTCGGTTTGCCGATTGCGCGTGACATGTGCCAAAAAGTGATCGTCGTTGCCAGCAATGATTTGCAGTCGCTGTATGTGGCCAACAATGTTTGCTCGGCAGTGGAATATTTCCGCAAGCTCGGTGGCAATGTCGGTGTGGCCGGTATGGTCATTAACAAAGATGACGGCACCGGTGAAGCACAGGCTTTTGCTGATCATGCAGGTATACCTGTGCTGTCAGCCATACCAGCGAATGAAGATATTCGTCGCAAGAGCGCCAGCTACGAAATCATCGGCCGTCCGGATAGTCAGTGGGGCGAGCTGTTTGCCACCCTCGCACAAAACGTCGCCGATGCGCCGCCTATGCGTCCTAAGCCTATGTCGCAAGATGAATTGCTCGGCTTGTTCTCGGCAGATGTCGTCGGTCGCAATGTGGTGTTGGAGCCTGCCACGGTGTTCGACATGGTCGGCAAAACAGAAATCATTAAAGAAACCCTGGAAGTGGTCTACGACGAGGTTTAACCGACTGGTTAAAACACGAGAGCGCAAATCATGAGCCATCCCATCATTCCTATCATCGCCAATCCCGACGCCCTAAAGAGCGACGGGCACGGCTGTCATTCCGGCAAAGATGAAATGGCCGCTGCTGCCCGTGCGGCCGGCAAAAGTGAGGCACTGGATCAGTACGCCAAAGATTATCCTAAGGGCCCGCATGATCAGCCGCAAAGCATGTGCCCAGCGTTTGGTTCATTGCGTGTCGGTTTGCGTATGCGTCGTACCGCGACAATATTGTCCGGTTCAGCTTGCTGCGTATATGGACTGACCTTTACATCCCATTTTTACGGCGCGCGCCGCAGCGTTGGTTACGTGCCATTTAATTCTGAATCGCTCGTCACCGGCAAATTATTTGAAGATATACGTGACGCTGTTCACAAAGAAGCCAATCCGGATTTATATGACGTCATCGTCATCATCAATCTGTGCGTACCAACAGCCAGCGGTGTGCCGCTACAAATTCTGCCCAAAGAAATAAATGGTGTGCGCATCATCGGCATTGATGTACCCGGCTTTGGTGTGCCCACGCATGCAGAAGCAAAAGATGTATTGGCCGGTGCAATGCTCAAATATGCGCGCACCGAAGCCATGGCTGGCCCGGTTGCAGCACCGCGTGTAAAGCGCAGCGACAAACCCACCATCACCATGCTGGGCGAAATGTTCCCGGCTGATCCGGTCGTCATCGGCATGATGCTAGAACCCATGGGATTAGCTGCTGGTTCCGTTGTGCCGACACGGGAATGGCGCGAACTCTATACCGCACTGGATTGCGCCGCAGTGGCAGCGATTCATCCTTTTTATACCGCCAGCATTCGTGAATTTGAAGCCGCCGGTCGCAGCATCATAGGCTCGGCACCCGTCGGTTATGACGGTACCGAAAGCTGGTTGCAGGCCATAGGCCAGCAATGCAATGTCGGGCAAGACAAAATCGATGCAGCAAAAAATCGCATTCTGCCAGCCATCAAAGCCGCACTTGCTGCCAAGCCCATCAAAGGTCGCATCACTTTGTCAGGCTATGAAGGTTCGGAATTACTGGTCGCACGTCTGCTGATAGAAAGCGGCGCCGATCTGCGTTACGTTGGCACTGCCTGCCCTCGCACACCGTATAGCGAATTGGATCGTCAGTGGTTAGAAGCGCGCGGCGTGCATGTGCAATATCGCGCCTC
>CAIVDH010000049.1 GCA_903904635.1 uncultured Burkholderiales bacterium
ATGAAGGACTTAGCGAGATTTTCTAAGGCTGATGAGCTGCCATCGGGCGGGACTCCGGCAGGGCAAGTCCAGGCACAGGTGCGCATGATCACGATCGGACCTGAAGAGGCGGCGCAGCGTATCGATAACTTTTTGCTACGTATTTGCAAAGGTGTGCCCAAAAGCCATGTTTATCAAGTGCTGCGATCGGGTCAGGTCAGGGTCAATAAAGGGCGCATAGATCAGACATACCGGCTAATCGAGGGCGATATTGTTCGCGTACCACCTATGCGATTACCGGAGCGCGCTGAAACGCATGTGCCCGGGGCAGAATTTAAAATTTTGCTCGAAGACAGTCATTTGCTGGTGATCGATAAGCCGGCCGGCGTTGCCGTACACGGCGGCTCGGGCGTCAGCTATGGCGTGATAGAACAGTTGCGGGCTTCCCGGCCGGATGCAAAATTTCTGGAGCTGGTACACCGTCTCGACAGAGAAACATCCGGCATCCTGATGCTGGCAAAAAAGCGCAGCGCATTGGTAAACCTGCATGAACAGATACGCAGTGGTTTGCTGGATAAGCGCTACCTCACGCTAGTTCAGGGGGAATGGAAAAACAGTCGTCAGCATGTAAAGCTGCCACTATTTAAGTACACCACCGCAGACGGTGAGCGACGCGTAAGAGTTCAGGCTGAGGGCGGACAGGCTTCCCACACGATATTCAATTTATTGCGAAAATACGGAGAATTCGTTTTGCTTGAAGCCGAGCTCAAGACCGGTCGTACACACCAGATCAGGGTGCATTTGTCAGCCAGCGGCTATCCTATTGTGGGTGATGACAAGTATGGTGATTTTGCACTCAATCGTCGTATGCAAAAGGTGGAGGGCACCAGACTTGCCTGCAAGCGCATGTTTTTGCATGCCTATCAGTTAACGTTTGCTCACCCTGAAAATGATCAGTCAGTCACCTTGAAAGCACCACTGCCGAAAGATTGCGAACGGTTTTTAGCCAGCTTGCCGCTGTAGAGCAAAGCACAAATGAATGAGATTGTATAAATAAGCTGGTCTGATTTTTCAGGCAACAAACTTAACCAATGAGGAACTGGCAGCACTGACTGCTAACAACAATGCCAAGAAAACAATTTGATCTGATCGTATTTGACTGGGACGGAACGCTCATGGATAGCACCACAGCGATAGTCTCCTGCATACAGGCAGCCGCGCGCGATCTCGGGCTACCGGTTCCTGATCAAAAAACAGCCTCCTATGTAATAGGTCTGGGTCTGCAAGATGCCATGGAAGTGGTGCTGCCGGGTTTGGAGGCCAGCGCATATCCGCGTATGGTTGAGCGCTACCGTCATCATTATTTATCACAAGATCAAGAGCTGACTTTGTTTGATGGTGTGCGCGAGATGCTCGCTGAACTTTCTGCCGATGGTTATTTTCTCGCAGTGGCCACAGGTAAAAGTCGTGTTGGTTTAAACCGTGCGCTGGATTTGGTCGGCATGATGTCGTTGTTTGATGCGACGCGCTGTGCGGATGAAACTTTTTCCAAGCCCAACCCTGCAATGCTGCAAGAACTAACACGCGAACTTGGGCAGGACATGAAGCGCACGCTCATGATCGGTGATACTACGCATGATCTTTTGATGGCCAGTAATGCAGGGGCTGCTTCTGTCGGTGTGCATTATGGCGCACATCCGGCAGAAGAATTGAGGCTGCATGCCCCCCTGTTTGGTGCTAACTCAGTCACTGAGCTACGCACATGGTTAGAAGAGCATGCTTAATTAATTTAATTATCTGCCGATGACACACATGCACGATGCCGAAATTTTTATTTGTGATTCTGCCGACATTGCAGAAGGCGGAAAAGGTGTGCGTTTTCCAGTCACGGCCAGTGGTGAGGACTGCACTGCATTTGTGGTCCGTTATGCAGAGCGCCCCCGTGCCTATCTGAATCGATGTGCGCATGTGCCGATGGAGCTCGATTGGAATCATGGAGAATTTTTTGAGTCGAGTGGTTTATATCTGATGTGCGCGACGCATGGCGCGCTCTACGAACCAGATACCGGCAAATGTGCCGGCGGCCCTTGTCGCGGCGGTAAATTGCAACCGATTGCTGTCGTGGAGCGAGACAATAAAATTTACTGGGAGCCGAACGACATTGTTCGTCCTGCCCGTGCCTGAAATCTGCGCCTCAAATCTGAACCCTGAATTTATCCCCCAATATTTATACCGAGATCAATCATCATGAATAACCAAGAGCCTGACGTACAAGCAGAGTCAGCACAAACGCCGCAATCACAAACGCCACCACTACAAACACCGCCGCCGCATCCCACCCTATTTGCAGAAAACAGCGTGTTGGAAAAAATAGCACTCGAAATGCTGCGCGAACAACAATCAAATCGCCGCTGGCGAATTTTCTTTCGATTTGCAGGGCTGGCTGTGGCGCTGTTTGCAATCTGGGCTGCATTCGATATCAGCGGCTCGTCCAAAGAAGTCACGAAGCGTCACACAGCGCTCATAGAAATCAGCGGCGAAATTGATGCTGACAGCAATACCGGATCGGTCTCTGCCATCTTGCCTGCATTAGCAGATGCTTTTGCCGACAGCGGCTCAGTCGGTATCATTCTGAA
>CAIVDH010000050.1 GCA_903904635.1 uncultured Burkholderiales bacterium
TCGTCGCCCCCGGCGCACCACGCTCTATCATGATAGGCGCACGCTACCGTTTCTGATTTTTCTCTCGTCTGGGCTCCCTCCCTGGCAAACTCACACCGGCATGCAAAGTCAATTTTGCATGCCGGTTTTTTATGCAAGATCATGTTCTCTGGCGTACTGATACAGCTCGATAGCGTTCGCCACACCCAGCTTCTGCCGTATGATTGATTGATAATTTGCCACCGTCTTTAGACCTATATGCAAACGCTGGCCTATGTCATCAACACTATGACCATTGGCCAGCAGACGAAATATTTCAAATTCGCGCGGCGCAAATTGCAGATGTGGCGCACTTTCCTGCTCGGCCTGCGCAACTGCTGCTGCCAATTCTTGCGATAGCGGCCTGCCACCTTGCATTACCTGATGAATTGCATCGACGATTAATTCAGGTGACATGCTCTTGGTCAGATAGCCGCTCGCACCAGAGCGCAAGGACTGCATCGCTAACGCCGCGTTTTCATGCATGGTAAAAACAAGCACACGTTGTGCCGGATAGCGCTGCAAAATATGCCGCATGCTCTCTATGCCACCCTGCCCCGGCATCGATAAATCCATCACGATCAGATCAACCTGTATTGAGGCGAGTAACGTATAAGCTTGCTCACCACTTACTGCTTCGCCCACGACTTCAATTTGTGGATCGAGTTCCAGATAGCGCTTATATCCAGCGCGTACCACCGCATGATCATCAACCAGCAAGACGCGGATAGTTTGATTAGTCATGATCAGGCAGCCTTGTTGTATTACTGTTACTAGTATTATTAACAGGCAAAGGAAAACTCGCATCCAGCACCAGCCCATGCGGTTGTGCAGCTGACCATTGCACACGACCCTGATTGGCGAGTATGCGTTCCCGTATGCCAGCCAGACCCAGACCGCGTGATTGTGCTGTTGCTGATGTTGTGTGCTGCGCATCCATTCCTACACCATCATCGGCTACACGCAAGTTGAGCCTATTAGTTTCAGTATCAATCGTGACTTGTATATCGACACGCTTGGCTTTTGCATGTCGCATTACATTCGTCAGCGCTTCTTGCGCAATACGGTAAACCGCCACTGCCAGACGCTGCGGAACGGGTGTCATGCCTAATGCGACTGTAAGCGTGCAGTTAAGCTCGGTATCACCACGCGACTGGCGCTGTCTGACCAGATCACGTAATGCCTGCTCCAGCGCGATATCGTGTTCTTCGTCGCCTTGCAAACCATAGGGCCGTAATTGTGCGAGTAAATTTTTTAGTTGCGACAATATGCTACTGCTATTGTCATACATGGCTTGCGCACAGGCCAGTAAGGCCGGCTGATCTGCAGATTTTTTTAATAGGTAAGACGCATCCACTTGCATGGCAGTGAGCAGCTGGCCAAATTCATCATGCAATTCATGAGCGAGCTTGCGGCGTTCTTCTTCCTGTACATCTTGCAATCTATGCAGTAGCTCGCGCTGCTTGGCGATTTGCTCTGTGAGCGCTGCAGCCAGATGATTCAAGGCCTGACTGATCTGATTTAATTCTCTGGTAGCAGAAGGCGCCAGCTGCAAGCTGTAGTCACCAGACTCTATGCGGGCGATGCCAGTGAGTATGTCAGCCAACGGCGCAAATGCATATTTCAGGCTTATCCAGATTGCGGCTATCAACGCCAGTGTGAGCGCAGCGAATAGCACTAACAGCAGCAAGGCACTGGTAATGGCTTCGGTACTTTCAGAATAAGGATTAGGTTCCAGCATGACAGTGACGCGCTGGCCATCTGGTCTTAATACAGACAGTGAATAAGTAGACATTTCCACATCACTGGCCAAAAACTTTTGCAGCCATGCCCATGATGTTGTGTCGGTCTGCTCAGCAAGTTGCGTCAATCGTCGGCCTTTATGGTCGAGCAAGGCTACATGAAAATGCCGCAATGCGTCGCTTTGGTTTAAAGCATCTATTGCCTGCGTTTGTTCTGTCAGCGGCGCATCTCGCTGTAATTCGGATAGCACTTTAATTAGCTGACCAATTTTCTGGCTAGCGAGTGCTTCATGACCAATATCATTTCTTGCCGCAAATAAGCTCAATACTAATGCCAGTAGCAGCATCAGTATGCCTACTGTAATAAGCCGCAGCAGCAGGCGTGTGACTAATTGCATTTCAATTTTTTCTTTTCAATTTCAATGCCTGCGTCAAATCAAAATTTATAGGTATATTCAATTTCAAATGCATCACTACGATGGCTGCCGGTTGTGGCATCCCA
>CAIVDH010000051.1 GCA_903904635.1 uncultured Burkholderiales bacterium
AAATTGAGAATTCATTTTGCAGGCGTTCAACCTGGGCTTTGGTCAGGCCCGAGTAAGAAAACATGCCGCGTTGTTTGATGACGAAATCAAAATCATGTTGTGGTGCTTTGGCTTTGAGCTTGTCAACCAGAGATTGACGCATAGTGCGTATACGTACACGCATGCCGGCAAGTTCTTCTTCCCACAGCTGGCGCAGCTCAGGCGTGGCCAGTGCCGTGGCAACCACTTGCCCGCCATGCATAGGCGGATTGGAATAATTGGTGCGGATTACGCGTTTTAGTTGCGACATCAAGCGCGTCGCTTCCTGCGCATCAGATGCCACGATGGATAACGCACCTACGCGCTCGCCGTAAAGTGAAAATGATTTCGAAAACGAGTTCGATACAAACAGTGGACCACCTGCCTCAGCAAACTGCCTGACGACCTTGCCGTCTTCTTCTATACCATCACCAAAGCCTTGATAGGCCATGTCCAGGAAAGGTACCAGGCCACGCTTGGTCACCACATCTATCACTTGCACCCACTGCGCATCGGTCAAGTCAGCACCAGTCGGATTATGGCAGCAGGCGTGTAGCAGCACGATGGAGCCGGATGGCATGGTTTGCAGGGCGTTTAGCATGCCGGCGAAATTTACACCGCGGGTGGCAGCATCGTAATAGGGATAATTATTGACAACGAAGCCGGCTGATTCAAACAGCGCGCGATGGTTTTCCCAGCTGGGATCGCTAATCCAAACTTGCGCATCTGGTGCGAAGCGCTTTAAAAAGTCGGCGCCCAGCTTCAATGCTCCAGTGCCGCCTATAGCTTGCGCGGTGATGGCACGTTTGGATGTGACCACTTCGCTCGTTGCGCCGAATACCAGCTCTTGCACGGCTTTGTCATAAGCGGCCAAGCCTTCTATGGGCAAATAAGTGCGCGGTGCAGCCTTGGCCATCAAGAGCGTTTCAGCTTTTTGCACGCATGCCAGCAACGGTACTTTGCCGTTGTCATCGTAATAAACGCCGACGCCAAGATTGGTTTTGTCGGGGTTTTGATCGGCGTTGAATGCTTCGGTAATACCAAGTATGGGATCGCGCGGAGCAAGTTCTATGGCGGCAAACAGGGGGGCAGGGAGCGGTGCGTTCATCGTGATAAGATTAAAAGTTAGGTTCTATTTATCTGTGTTCGATGCAATTAAGAGCAAAAAAGTGCAAAAACTGCAAAAAAGCACGGAGATAACGGGGATAGGCAGCACGTCATGAAAATATATGCGTGATTAGGAAACCCGTTATTTTACCAAAGGTCAATTGTAGATGTCTGAATTGTCCCAAGTGGAATCTCCCCTCGATGAATCGCAGGTGGTGAGCTTTCCCGACTCCCCGGTTCGGTTGTATCAGCCCTTCGAGCCCGCTGGAGACCAGCCGCAGGCAATTGCCAAGCTGGTTGAAGGTATACAAGATGGCCTGTCTTTCCAGACTTTGTTGGGCGTTACCGGCTCCGGTAAGACCTTTACGATGGCAAATGTAATTGCGCGCATGGGGCGACCGGCGATTGTGTTTGCGCCGAATAAAACACTGGCAGCGCAGCTCTACAGTGAATTTCGTGATTTCTTTCCGCAAAACGCGGTGGAGTATTTCGTCAGCTATTACGATTACTACCAGCCTGAGGCTTATGTGCCGCAGCGCGATTTGTTTATTGAAAAAGATTCTGCGATTAATGAACACATTGAGCAGATGCGTTTGTCATGCACCAAGTCATTGATGGAACGGCGCGATGTAGTGATCGTGGCCACTGTGTCGGCGATTTACGGTATCGGTAACCCTAGCGAATATCACCAGATGGTGCTGACCTTGCGCGCCAAAGACAAGCTCTCGCAGCGTGATGTGATTGCGCGCCTGATACAAATGCAATACACGCGTAACGATATTGATTTTGGGCGCGGCACTTTCAGAGTGCGCGGCGATACGCTGGATATTTTTCCGGCTGAGCATGCTGAACTGGCAGTGCGTGTTGAATTGTTTGATGATGAAATCGAGAGCTTGCAATTATTTGATCCACTTACAGGTCGTGTGCGTCAGAAAATCCCGCGCTTCACTGTGTATCCGGGTTCGCATTATGTGACGCCGCGCTCTACTGTTTTGCGCGCGATTGAAACTATCAAAGAAGAGCTGCATGACAGACTGGAATTTTTCCGTAAGGAGAACAAGCTGATTGAAGAGCAGCGATTAGAGCAGCGCACCCGCTTTGATCTGGAGATGATGCAGGAGATCGGTTTTACCAAGGGCATAGAAAACTATTCACGTCATTTGTCTGGCGCCAAGCCGGGCGAGCCGCCGCCTACATTAGTGGATTATTTACCTCAGGATGCGCTCATGTTTCTCGATGAGTCGCATGTACTGACAGGCCAGCTAAATGGCATGTACAACGGTGACCGCGCGCGTAAAACTAATCTGGTGGACTATGGTTTCCGCTTGCCCTCGGCGCTGGATAATCGCCCGCTGCGCTTTGATGAATTTGAATCAAAAATGCGGCAGCTGATATTCGTATCAGCCACGCCGGCTGAATATGAACGTACTCATGCTGCGCAGATCGTAGAGCAGGTTGTGCGTCCGACAGGACTGATTGATCCGGCTATTGAGGTACGTCCGGCGATTACGCAGGTGGATGATCTGATGCAGGAAATTGCCCTGCGTGTTGCAGTCAATGAGCGCGTATTGGTGACAACGCTGACCAAGCGCATGTCTGAACAACTGACAGAATTTTTAAGCGATAACGGTATCAAGGTGCGGTATTTGCATAGCGATATTGATACCGTCGAACGCGTAGAGATTTTACGTGATTTACGATTAGGTACTTTTGATGTGTTGGTTGGTATTAATTTGTTGCGTGAGGGGCTGGATATTCCGGAAGTGTCTCTGGTAGCCATACTGGATGCGGACAAAGAAGGTTTTCTGCGGTCTGAACGCAGCCTGATCCAAACCATAGGCCGTGCCGCACGTAATTTAAATGGTAAAGCTATTTTGTATGCAGACCGTATGACTGATTCCATGAAGCGCGCAATCAGCGAAACAGATCGTCGTCGTAATAAGCAAATTGAATTTAATCTGGCCAATAATATAACCCCTATCGGCATTAAGAAAAATATACGCGAGATGATAGACGGCGTTTACAAAGTCGATGAAGCCCGTGCTGAGTTGATGGCGGCGCAAGAGCAGGCCAAATATGAGGCGATGAGTGAGAAGCAGGTTAGTAAAGAGATTAAGCGCCTTGAAAAACTGATGCAAGATCATGCGAAAAATCTGGAGTGTGAAAAAGCAGCGCAGGTGCGTGATCAGCTACATATATTGAAAGAGCAGATGTTTGGTGCGCCGGGTTCTGACAATCTGTGTTCCATCATGGGTAAATAAATAATTAATTAAATAAATAATTAGGTAAATAAGATGTCAGTACCCGAGGTTTTTATTGCGGCGTTAGCGCATGCAGATAAGTCATGGCATGTAACGCTACGAGCCGGTCTAGAAGCTGTGGCAAAAGCAGATCCTGCTTATTTGCCTTCTTTGGCGCAAGACAGTTATTTGCCCACACAAAGCAGAATCTTTGCTGCCTTTGCGCAGCCCATGGATGCGGTACGTTTTGTGTTGGTAGGCGAGGGGCCTTATCCGCGCGAAGAAAGTGCGACAGGGGTTTGCTTCATGGACGGCGCGGTGGGTAACTTATGGTCGGAGCAGGGTTTGTCCAAGCCAGTCAATCGCGCAACCTCGCTGCGTAATTTCATGAAAATGCTATTGGTGGCAGAGGGTTTGCTGCAAGCTGAGGCCACCGGCGCGCTGGCTTTGGTATCGGTTTCGGAGCAAGCCAGATCAGCAAATTCAAATTTCATTCAGACCTTACCGGAATTGCAGCAGAAGCTCACGCAGCGCGGATTTCTCTTGTTGAATGCCGCATTAGTGTTTCGTCCGCATGTGCCGCCTTTAAAAGAGGCCAAGGCCTGGTTGCCACTGTTGGGGGCTGTGTTGGACGCATTGCAGGCGTTTTATTCTGCAAAACAGCTAGAGCTGCCTGCGCTGGTTTTGTGGGGCAAAATCGCGCTATGGCTGGATAACTTGCCCATGGCTACGAATTTCCCCCGTGTCGTAGCGGAGCATCCCTACAATCTGAGCTTCATACAAAATCAAACTATGCAGAAATTTTTCGGTCCTATGCACTTGCTCGGAAGATAATGTTGCTGGAAGGATATAGTTTTTTAGTAGGAAAACTTCCATTTAAGTTCCCAATTAAAGCAGTACCTGACGAATCCACTCAAGTTTGTTATACTTGACCAAATTGTTCGGGATTGAGCGATTACCGTTCATCTAGTCGGGAATGTTTTGGAGCGAAATTCATGCGTTTGACTACAAAAGGCCGCTTTGCTGTAACTGCGATGATAGATCTGGCGCAACGCCAGCATCATGGTCCTGTGACCTTGGCCGGTATCAGCCAGCGTCAGGAAATCTCTCTTTCTTACCTTGAGCAATTATTTGGCAAGCTGCGCCGCCATGAGATTGTTGAATCAGTCCGTGGACCGGGTGGAGGCTATAACCTAGCGCGCCGGCCTGAAAAAATTACGGTAGCCGACATCATCATCGCAGTCGACGAGCCACTAGATGCTACGCAATGTGGTGGTCGTGAAAATTGCAGCGGACACGGTGAAGCTTCCGGCACACGCTGCATGACGCATGATTTGTGGGCCACTCTGAATGAAAAAATGGTGGATTACCTTGATTCAGTTTCACTCAAGGACCTGGTCGAACAACAAAAGCAAAAGCAGGTTGAGCCACAACCTGTGGTCATGATGCATCGCACGCATCATATCGTCTGATTTAACTGGATTAACTGTATTAATTGGAGTCAAAGAACATGAATGCACCGTTGGACAAAACCCTGATGGATACGCTTAGGGCACCGCATTTTCCGATTTATTTGGATTATTCATCGACAACGCCGGTTGATCCGCGCGTGGCTGACAAAATGATTCCTTATTTGCGCGAGCAATTCGGTAATCCTGCTTCACGCAGCCACATGTATGGCTGGACCGCAGAAAAAGCAGTCGAAGAAGCGCGTGAGCATGTGGCCGCATTGGTCAATGCCGATCCGCGTGAAATCGTCTGGACGTCTGGTGCCACTGAAGGTAACAATCTTGCACTTAAAGGTGCTGCACATTTTTATAAAACCAAGGGCAAGCACATCATCACCGTCAAGACTGAGCACAAAGCAGTGCTGGACACGGTACGTGAGTTGGAGCGCCAGGGTTTTGAGGCAACCTATTTACAGCCGCAAGACAATGGCTTGATTACCATTCAGCAGTTAGCCGATGCAATTCGTCCCGATACGATTTTGGTTTCCGTTATGTGGGTCAATAACGAGATTGGTGTGATTCAACCCATCGATGAGATCGGTGAGCTATGCCGCAGCAAAGGCATAATTTTTCATTCAGATGCCGCACAGGCAACCGGCAAGACACCTATAGATTTGGAAAAAACCAAAGTCGATCTGGTGACGTTTACTGCACATAAATCTTATGGCCCTAAAGGCATAGGTGCGCTGTATGTGCGCCGCAAGCCGCGTGTGCGTCTGGAAGCACAAATGCACGGCGGTGGTCATGAGCGTGGATTACGTTCGGGCACATTAGCTACGCACCAAATCGTTGGCATGGGCGAAGCGTTTCGCCTGGCCAAAGAAGAAATGGATACCGAGATCAATCGCATCCTCGCTTTGCGGGATAGGTTGTCTAAAGGCCTCGCTGAAATGGAAGAGGTGTATATCAATGGCGACATGGAACATCGTGTGCCGCATAACCTCAATGTCAGTTTCAATTACGTAGAAGGCGAATCGCTGATCATGGCGATTAAAGACATCGCGGTGTCTTCCGGCTCAGCTTGTACTTCAGCCAGTCTTGAGCCTTCTTATGTATTGCGTGCGCTTGGTCGTAGTGACGAGCTGGCACATAGTTCCATACGCTTTACCTTTGGTCGTTTCACTACCAATGAAGACATCGATTTCACGATTGATCTGATCAAGAAAAAAGTCGATAAGCTGCGTCAGCTCTCGCCGCTGTGGGATATGTACAAAGAAGGCATCGATATCAGCAAAATACAGTGGGCTGCACATTAATCATTTCGCTTCAGGAGCAATAACATGGCTTACTCAGATAAAGTTTTAGATCACTACGAAAACCCTCGCAACGTTGGCGCATTTCAAAAAGATGACGACACCGTTGGCACCGGCATGGTCGGCGCACCAGCTTGTGGCGATGTGATGAAATTGCAGATCAAGGTTGGCGCTGATGGTTTAATCGAAGACGCAAAATTCAAGACCTATGGTTGTGGTTCGGCGATTGCCTCTTCATCACTGGTGACCGAGTGGGTCAAAGGCAAAACACTGGATCAGGCACTCGCGATTAAAAATACGCATATTGCTGAAGAGCTGGCGCTACCACCTGTAAAAATTCATTGCTCTATTCTTGCAGAAGATGCGATTAAAGCGGCAGTGGAAGATTACAAAGCACGCCACGGCGGTGCTACCAAGGAAGCGGCTTAAGTTATTTTGCAAATCTGGAGAAACACTTTATGCCTATTACCCTGACCGAAAAAGCGGCCAAGCACGTTACACGCTATCTGGAAAAGCGCGGCAAAGGCATAGGCTTGCGCTTTGGTGTGCGCACTACCGGTTGCTCTGGTCTGGCTTACAAGCTTGAATATGTGGACGATAGTGAGCAAGAAGACAGCGTGTTCGAATCGCATGGCATCAAGGTGTTTGTTGATCCTAAAAGTTTGCCTTATATCGATGGCACCGAACTGGATTTTGCGCGCGAAGGGCTGAATGAAGGTTTCAAATTCCGTAATCCGAACGTAAAAGATGAATGCGGTTGCGGAGAGAGTTTCCGCATTTGATGCAGGTTTTAATCGGAGTTTTTTAAGCCTGTTGAAGTACGACAGGCTTTTATTTTGATAGACCCTCTACGTAATTATGCAAAATCATTTCGCCTTGTTCAATTTACCGCAGCAATTCGCGCTGGATACTCTAGCGCTTGATGCGGCTTATCGCGAAGTGCAAAGCAAAGTGCATCCGGATAAATTTGTTGCTGCACCCGATGCAGAGAAGCGTGTGGCCATGCAATGGGCTACGCGTGCTAACGAGGCGTACAAGACATTGAAAAGTCCGTTTTTGCGTGCAGCTTATTTGTGCGAATTGCATGGTGTGGATTTGCAGGTGGAATCGAATACTTCCATGCCGACTGCTTTTCTGATGCAGCAAATGGAATGGCGCGAAGCGCTTGATGATGCGCGTGATGGCCATGATATGGCCGCGCTGGAAAACCTGGATAAAGAATTACGTGATGCCAAACGGGCGCTGTTGGAAAAAATCGCCAGCTTGCTTGACAGTGACCAGTACCAAGCAGCCGGCGAAGCGGTACGCCAGCTGATGTTTCTGGAAAAATTCGGTGAAGAAGTCGGTAGAGTTTTTGAAAAACTCGAAGCCTGACTCCTCACTATTTGATAAAGCCGACTACAGATCGCTAAAGATAATGGCACTACTGCAAATTTCAGAACCCGGCATGTCAACTGCGCCGCATCAGCACAAACTGGCAGTTGGCATTGACCTGGGCACAACCAACTCACTGGTTGCAACCGTACGCAATAGCATTCCTGAAGTGTTGGATGATGAAGACGGGCATGCACTGCTACCTTCTATCGTGCGCTATCTGTCCAATGGTCATGCCAATATTGGCTATGCTGCACAAGCTGCACAAACGACTGATCCAAAAAATACCATCGTCTCGGTCAAGCGTTTTATGGGACGCGGTCTGAAAGACATTGCTCATGCAGAAAACATGCCTTACGACTTTGTTGATGCGCCGGGCATGGTGCAGATTAAGACAGTGGCTGGTGTAAAAAGCCCGATTGAAGTCTCTGCTGAAATTCTCGCCACCTTGCGTCAGCGCGCCGAAGATGCGTTGGGTGATGAATTGGTTGGTGCTGTCATTACCGTGCCGGCTTATTTCGATGATGCACAGCGTCAGGCCACTAAAGATGCAGCCAAACTCGCTGGCTTAAATGTATTGCGCCTGTTAAATGAACCGACGGCTGCAGCAATTGCCTATGGTCTTGATCATGGCTCCGAAGGGATTTACGCTGTGTATGATCTCGGCGGTGGTACCTTCGACATCTCTATTTTAAAACTCTCCAAGGGTGTGTTTGAAGTTCTCGCCACTGGTGGAGATTCTGCATTGGGTGGCGATGATTTTGATCATCGACTGTTTTGCTGGATCATTGAGCAGGCTAATCTGGCACCACTCTCCGATGAGGACACACGCATACTCATGGTTAAAGCGCGTGAAGCCAAAGAACTTTTGTCTGCACACAGTGAAACCCATATTGATGCCGTATTAAATTCTGGTGAAGAAGTGCATCTCACTTTAAGCGCGGTTGAACTCGTTGCGATTAGCACGACCTTAGTAGGCAAGACCATCACACCTTGTCGCAAGGCGATGCGGGATGCAGGTTTGACGGTGGATGATATTGATGGTGTGGTGTTGGTGGGTGGCTCGACCCGCATGCCGCAGGTACGCAAAGCTGTTGCCGATTATTTTCAGACGACACCGCTGGCAAATATTGATCCTGACAAGGTGGTCGCACTAGGCGCTGCAATACAAGCAAATCTGCTGGCTGGTAATCGTGCCTCGGGTGATGATTGGCTGTTGCTGGATGTGATTCCATTGTCGCTAGGCATAGAGACCATGGGCGGCCTGGTAGAAAAAGTCATACCGCGTAATTCAACGATACCCTGCGCACGGGCGCAGGAATTTACGACTTTCAAAGATGGTCAGACTGCATTGGCCGTACATATCGTGCAGGGTGAGCGCGAGCTGGTTAGTGATTGTCGCTCGCTTGCACGCTTTGAGTTACGCGGCATTCCGCCTATGGCAGCTGGTGCGGCACGTATAAGGGTAACGTATCAGGTTGATGCGGATGGTTTATTGTCGGTGGCTGCGCGCGAAATGCATTCTGGTGTGGAATCATCAATCGTGGTCAAGCCTTCGTATGGTTTGGGTGACGATGAAGTTGCGCGCATGTTACAAGATTCTTTCCAGTCTGCTGAAGGCGATATGAAATTGCGTGCGCTACGCGAAGAGCAGGTTGAGGCAGAGCGTATTTTGCTGGCCACCGAATCTGCGCTGGCGGTGGATGCAGATTTATTGTCTGATTCGGAAAAAACCGACATCAGCAATTTGCTGGCTTTGGTGCGTGAAACAGCCAAGGGTAGCGATCATGATGCGATTAAAGATGTGATCGAAGCGCTGGCCAAAGGTACGGAAGACTTTGCTGCGCGCCGCATGGATCGCAATGTACGCACAGCGCTCACTGGCCGCAGGCTGGACGAAATCGTTTGATTTAATTATTCAGCTAATTTTTCAGGAAACATCACGTGCCACAAATTGTCGTATTACCTCATGAAATGTTGTGCCCGGAAGGCGCTGTACTGGAAGTCAAGCGCGGCATCTCAGTCTGTGATGCCTTGCTGGAAAATGATATAGAGATAGAGCATGCATGCGAAAAATCTTGTGCTTGTACGACTTGTCATGTGATCGTGCGCGAAGGCTTTGCATCATTGAATGAAGCGGATGAAAAAGAAGAAGATCTTTTAGATATGGCGTGGGGGTTGGAAGCCACATCCCGTTTGTCATGTCAGGCCATTGTTGATGACGCAGATTTGATTGTTGAGATTCCTAAATATACGATCAACCACGCACGTGAAAATCACTGATTGCCTAAAGGGAGCAGCGCATGAAATGGACTGACACGATCCGTATTGCAGAAGAGCTGACAGATAAATATCCGGATATCGATCCGTTGACTGTACGCTTTACAGATTTGCATAAATGGGTGATGGCATTAGATGGCTTTGATGATCATCCTGACCACTCAGGAGAAAAAATTCTTGAGGCGATACAAATGGCCTGGATAGAAGAATCGCGCTGATTTTTTAAAACCGGCGCGCTCTTTTTAGTGATTTTATTTTTCTGTACTATTAGCCGATATTGTTTCCGTATCCTCCACTGAAATTATTGTGGAGTCACTGTCTTCATGAGTGTCTGAGCGTGAGGTGAGCACAGGCTCGCTCCAACCTTCCCCTTGCATCAGGTCATAAATCAAATCACGATTTTGCGCAAATAATGAATAGAAAGACTGGGCCATGCATGCGGCAGAGAGCATGCTCATGCCGTTTTCTCGCATTGAAAAATACATCGCATTGCGGCATGTACTGAGAAAAAAACGTACGCACGTTTTTTGCGCCATTTTTTTATAATCTGGTTTTTGTATGCCTGTATGTGGGCGCACGATAGGTGCGTTAGTTTTTTTGACGTTATTTTTATTTTGATGCTGCAGATAGACAGCACCCGCATTGGCCGCGCCGCGCACTGCATTGGCTAATGCGCCCACGGTTAGTGGTCCCCACAAATCCAGAAAAGCATGTGAATCATTGGCTGGTTGTAGTTTGGCGCTGAGTATGCCGTTGAAGAGTACAGTGGCTATGTAGTAGGGTAATAAGCCCATTAGCGACACACCAGCTTTACCTTCAAAATTAAGTACGCTGCGATCAACTGACGGCCCTAGCTGCTCTAGTGATGTTTTGCACAATTCGATGAGGGCGGCTTCGGTTAGCGAAGCCATACTTCTGGCTGCGAAGGTAGGTTCTGCGGCTATCCAATTCTGATGGGCTATGAGTACGCCGCTCAGGCTCGCTGCAGTGGCCACACTAAATGCAATGACTTTGGCTTTTTCTGTCAGTGTTCGTTCTTCCGGGTCTCTGCATTGCAAAAAATTCAATAGCGAAGCAGTACCCGTTGCAATAGCACAGCTAGCCAGTACAGCCACAGGCTGCATGGAACCTAACGCAGCAACGCTACCACCTGCGGCTGCTGCAGTAACCGTACAAAATGCCAATGCAGTTTTTTGTAATGCGGTTGCTGATCCGATTTGATGTTTGCCGATTAAGTAGGCTTGCGTGCCTGCGGCAATGGCGCCTATGCCACCAGCAATAATTTGTATCGGTAATTTGTGGGATTCCAGCTGGCTAAGCGCAACCAATACACCCAGCCCGGCGGTGCGTCCCAATGCCTGACCTGCCAGATCTCGGCCAGCATGCCACAGGCTTGCAGCACGGATGGTAGGTGCGGATGTTCTTGGTACGGACTGCGCAGGTGATGCAACTGCATCGTTGATTCCTGCTTGATTAAGGCTTGCTATTTGATAGGGATAGTTGATCACGGTATACCCTCAGGCGGTGGCTTCATCAAGAAAATAACCAAGCTGCCATTCGTGGGCTTTACTGCTGGCATGCTGCAGACTTAGCATTAACGCTTCTGCCGTAGGCGTTTCTAATTCATATGAAAAGATGACATTGCCCGAGACCGGATCTACGCTTAGTTTTTCTTTATTTTGCTGAGGCATGAGCAAATTTATTTCGAGCAGACGTCGGTATATTGCCGCGTTCTGTGTGTCTGGTGGCATACCCATTTGTACTAGTATGCGTATTGCAGAGGTGCTCTCATTGACCGGCAGAATTGAGACTGGTATGTCGCCACAAAGCAGTGCGCCAGTTTCCAATAATTGATTGCATGATTTGTTTAATTTATTTAACGCACAAAATTCTTTCAGTATTGTTGATAATTTTACGGACCACATATCATCTCCTTAAAATAATGAGTGCGATAAGCACGATAATTTTTAGTCGACGGTTAAGTAACCCGGTTTTTATTTAAATTCCTTTTTCCTTAAGTATTTTTTATGACAAATTTATTACAAAATCGTGATTTACTTTTTTGTGTCGGGCAATAAAAAATCCCCCAGGCTTGCGCTCTGGGGGATGAGTATCGCGTGAAATTATTTTAGTCTTCTCTGCGTAAATGCGGAAAGAGAATGACATCGCGAATATTCGGCGAATCGGTAATCAGCATCATCAGCCTATCTATACCGATACCACAGCCACCTGTAGGTGGCATACCATATTCTAATGCGCGTATGTAGTCGGCATCGTAATACATGGCTTCATCGTCCCCCGCCTGCTTGGCTGCAACTTGCGCATGAAAACGCGCAGCCTGATCTTCAGCATCATTAAGCTCTGAAAAACCATTGGCGATTTCGCGACCGGTGATGAATAACTCAAAGCGCTCAGTAATGCCGGGCACGGTATCGGAGGCACGTGCCAGTGGCGACACTTCAACCGGGTAATCAATAATGTAAGTTGGCTCCCACAACTGCGACTCGGCAGTCTCTTCAAACAGCGAGAGTTGCAGCGATCCTAGCCCTGCATGGGCATGTGGCTTGACACCAAATTTTTTCAATTCAGCGCTCAGAAAAGCCATATCGTTTAATTGCGCTGATGTATATTGTGGCGCGAATTTATTGATCGCCTCGACGATGGTCATGCGATGAAACGGTTTGGATAAATCCAGTTCACGTCCCTGATAATTCAATTGCGCAGTACCGTGTGCATCAACGGCTGCCTGACGTATTACAGCTTCAGTGAAATCCATGAGCCATTTGTAGTCTACATAGGCGGCATAAAATTCCATCATCGTGAATTCCGGATTGTGGCGTGGTGATACGCCTTCATTACGGAAATTACGATTGACTTCAAATACACGTTCAAAACCACCCACCACCAGTCGCTTCAGATACAGCTCAGGCGCAATACGCAAGAACATTTCCATATCCAACGCATTGTGATGGGTGATGAAGGGCTTGGCTGCCGCGCCGCCAGGTATCACATGCAGCATCGGTGTTTCGACTTCCATGAAACCGTGGCTATCCATGAATCGGCGTATGGAAGACATGGCAGCTGTACGCGCTTTGAAAGTGCGACGCGTATCTTCATTCATGATCAGATCCACATAGCGCTGACGATATTTGGTTTCCTGATCGGCCAGGCCGTGAAATTTATCTGGTAGTGGGCGTAATGATTTTGTCAGCAGGCGCAAGTTAGTGACCTTGACAGAGAGCTCACCGGTTTTAGTTTTGAACAGCGTGCCTTGAGCGCCAAGTATGTCGCCACTATCATAATGTTTGAATGCATCATGTGCTTCTTCACCGATGAGTTCATTGGTGATGTAGAGCTGTATACGACCCTCAGCGTGGATGCCGGAGGCATCTTGTATAGTTGCGAATGAAGCTTTGCCCATCACACGCTTCAACATCATGCGGCCAGCAACGGATACCTGTACGGGTTGTGCTTCCAGATGTTCACGATCAATTGCGCCATGTTGCGCATGCAGATCAGAGGCTTTGTGCTGCGGCTTGAAATCATTCGGGAAGGCGATACCTTTTTCACGTATGGCAGCAAGTTTGGCGCGACGCTCAGCGATGATGGAGTTCTCGTCTTTTTCTTCTTGTATTGCTTCGTATTTGTCAGTCATCATAATTTTTATTACACACCTTGTTTTAATGATGCAGCGATAAAGTCATCCAGATCGCCATCCAGTACAGCTTTGGTATTGCCGACTTCAAAATTTGTGCGCAAGTCTTTGATGCGGGACTGATCCAGTACATACGAGCGTATCTGATGGCCCCAGCCGATATCGGTTTTAGAGTCTTCCAGCTTTTGTTGTTCGCTCATGCGCTTTCTGAGTTCATGTTCATACAACCTGGATTTGAGCATTGCCCATGCTTCGGCACGGTTGCGGTGCTGGCTGCGATCGTTTTGACACTGCACGACGATGCCAGTAGGGCCATGGGTGAGGCGCACGGCAGAATCGGTTTTGTTAATGTGCTGACCGCCAGCGCCCGAGGCGCGATAGGTATCGATGCGCACATCAGCCGGATTGACATCGATTTCTATGGATTCATCGACTTCCGGATAAACAAACAGGCTGGAGAAAGAAGTATGCCGTCCATTGGCTGAATCGAAAGGAGATTTGCGCACCAGCCGATGCACGCCGGTCTCGGTGCGTAAAAAGCCATAGGCATATTCGCCTTCCACTTTCAGGGTTGCTGTTTTGATACCGGCGACATCGCCATCGGATTGTTCGAGTATCTCGGCCTTGAAACCTTTACGTTCACAATAGCGTAGGTATTGGCGCAACAGCATGGATGCCCAGTCTTGTGCCTCAGTGCCGCCAGCACCGGCCTGGATATCGATAAAGCAATTATTTTTATCCAGCGGATTGGAGAACATCCGCCGAAACTCCATCAGCTCAACTTGCTTTTGAAGTTCATGCACATCGGATTCGACGGCGACCAGGGTGTCTTCGTCGTTTTCATCGCGTGCCATTGCAAACAGATCGGCGGCGTCATGCAGGCCTGCGTCAATGCTGGTCAGGGATTCAACGATCGCTTCGAGAGATTTTTTTTCTTTGCCGAGATCTTGCGCGCGTTTGGGATCTTCCCAGACTTTTGGATCTTCGAGTTCGGCATTGACCTGTTCAAGTTTCTCTGACTTCAGATCGAAGTCAAAGATACCTCCGCAGATCAGATTCACGCGCTGACAGGTCGGTCAGCAGGGCGGAGAGGGCGTTTAGGCGTTCGGCTTCCATGGATTTTTAGTGTTGCGGAAAACAGAGAATTATACCTGAGCGTAGAGTGGTTAGCGGGTTTGGAGAAGTGGTAACTGACGCTAGAAATGGCTAGGTCTATCCAAAGAGGCAATTAAGGTCAATTAAGGCTAAGTGAAAATTTTTGCAAAGGCTAACATTGAATAATAAAAAAAATGCCTGATGAAAAGCTAGCCTGCTACACACAGCAAATCGATTTTTAATTTGCTGGAAATATCGTATGGTCTGTGATTGACTTTATTCATAGGTTTGCACATATGATCATGTAGTAATGCATTAAATGTTAAGCGCGAGCTGCATTTTCAATACTGATTGTATATGTTGATATTTTTATATTTTTATATATGAAGTCAGTTTTTATTGTTGACTGTGTTGTCTGAATCTGTAGCAGAGGTAGTGGTGGTAGTAGCAGTAGTTGCTGCTGGAGTGGTTATTGCTGTCGTCGTCGTTGTTGTTGTCGTCGTCGTTGTTGCTGTCGTCATGGTCGTAGGGCTTAAGTTAGTCGCTGTACTGATTGATATATTATTTAATTGCGCAGGTGTTGTTAGGTATGTGTTTAGGGACGCACTTGCAGAATTATCTGAAACATCGTAAAGAGATTCATCTTCCTCAATTTCACTTTGTTCAACTTTATTGGTTTTCCAAGAAAAGAGATTGTTAGATGGTTTAGCTTCGATGTTAAATTTTTCTTTCTTGTCAAATAATAAGTCGAATGAATGCAATAGGTGCCGATTTATAGTTGATAGATTAGTTTCTTCGTCTTTAGAATTTGCTGCGCTAACTGTATATAGATTTCCTATGTTTTGCGGAACAATAATTTTCTCTTTGAATAAACAATTACAAATTCCAGCAATTTTTTTTTGTGTGTTTTTCCCAGCAACTATGTCGCCCTTCTGCTTAATGTGATTTTGTTTTTGTATACGATCCGGCGTAAGTTCTTCTGACATATCTTGCTGGCAAGCTCCTCCGAGCGCAGCTGCATTAAAGCAAAAAGATTCAATGTCAAGTTTGATTCCCACGTAATTTGCAATTCCACCGCCAAGTGAATGACCCGCAACCGTAAGCGATCCACCTGTTTTTTCAAGCTTATTTTTGATTTCTTTAGCTAATTCTTTG
>CAIVDH010000052.1 GCA_903904635.1 uncultured Burkholderiales bacterium
ACAGTAGCGACAGCCAACCTCACCGCTACCCGGATGTGATACTTATTTCGACTAGCGATGACTTTCAATCAGACAATAATGATCTGCTGCATGAAGCGCAGCATTTCGGTCTGGATGTTGAAACAGTCATGATGGAAACAAAAAATGGCAGCGACTTGCGTAAAAAAATTCAGCAACTGCATCGCCAACACAGGCTGGGGCCCGATACACAAGTACTGATCTCGCTCCACGGCGTAGTGGATAAAAGAGGCATCCATCGTCTTAGTGGCAATCGCGATAATTTTATAGTGACGACCAGATTACTGGAATTGCTACGTAAACCCCCACCAGGCTGTACGCCACAAAAATGGAATGGAAATATCCATATCAACGCCTGCAAAATTGGGCTCATACGTGAAAAACTTAATCGTATGGAAGGTACTTATTTTCTTTATGGCGGGAAAAAAAATACCTTAACTATTGATGGCACCGAGACATTCCTGAATTTATTGCGATTAATAGGAGAAAGTAAAAAAACCAAGATTGAGGACCAAACCTATCCAGGAATCAGCGCCGAAGAATTATTTTATGAAGCTGCAAATTTTAGTGGCGAAACAGTTTCATTACACAAAGATAAAAATTCTTGGGTCAGCAATGCGACAGCGCCTAAAACTGGCAATTTAAACATACGTAAACAACAAATCATTCTTCAGGCTCAACGTTCAATACGAACAAGGCTATTAAAGAGTAAACCGGAAAAAGTAAAAATAATTCTGGATCGCTCAGATAAAAATTTAGTGAATATGTTTTTGGAAGGAAGTGCGCCTATACATGATGCAGCATACTCAAAAATTAGTCGCATAGAAAAAATAAATTTACTATTAGAAGCTGGCGCTTATATCAACGCAAAAGATGAATTCGGAGATACGGTATTAATGATTGCTGCCCGAAATGACGACTGCGAACTTGTCAAAACGCTTTTGTGCGCAGGCGCTGATCCTAATATCGCCAACGAAAAGGGTTTTCGTCCGATCCATGAAGTAATTAAAAATGAAAATATTCAGTCATTGGAATTTCTGCTAAAAAATGGCTCGATAAATAATTCACTTGATGAACAGGTTATTGAACCTATTTTTTATGCTATTGAAAATAAAAATGAAGAAGTTATCTTAACCATACTTCAACATGCCAAGATAGATTTTGAAATGGAAGATGAAAATGGTGATCATGTTTTTGCAGCCGCCTGCAAAACATTAAGTGAGAATGTCATAGTAAAAATGTTAATGCTAGGGGCCGATCCGCTTGAACCCGATTGGGACAACATAACACCACTAGAATTAGCAGTAACGAATAATGATGCCAGGCTTGTATTTGCCATGCTGACGATTCCCAAAGTCATTTGGCCCGGAAATACATTAATGAAGAAAATAATTTCTATTAATGATCATCAGATAAAAAACGAAGACATGACGCTGTTTTTTGAAAAGTTACAAGAAATTTCAGAAATTTTAAATAATCCAAAACTGATTAATAAACCTGAATTAAACGGCCTTACACCGTTACAAGCGGCTGCTAAAAACGGAAACTGGCTTAAAGCAGATCTGCTGATTAAAGCCGGAGCTGATATTGATCTGGATCCCACAAATTCGGGTACACCGCTGATTTTTTTCGCAGCAAATGGTGATACAAGCATTGTGGATTTACTTTTGATGTATGGCGCAAATATTGCCATAGAAGATAAAAACGGGAAAACAGCAATAGATCTGGCACGAGAAAATGGTCACACCATAATCGTAAAATTGCTTGAAGATGCTGTAATTTAATTTAGGCAGACAGTGCAGCGTCAAACGCATTTTTCCTGAAAATAACAAGCGCGCATTAGCCCCATAGCTGACTTATACGAGCTTATTATTTATCTCCGAATTTTTAAGTATCTGAATATTTAGCTGTCCAGTTCTCTTGCGCTACCAAAAATAAATTGCCACTGTAGCGCCTTGCATAGTCATCGCATCGAATATTTTTCTGTAAGTTAGAACAAGAAGAAATATAAGTGATATGACCGTTTGACACATGCGTAATCAAGTCGAGTGTGAATTCATCCTCGCTGCCCCCAGCAGAAAATCGCGTTTTATTTTCCTTAACAAGTGCCAGACTAGGCAGCGTCTTGCCAGAGATTTTGCAACTCGGGCGGGTAATACGCAAAATACGCAGGTTCAGAGATTTGGCTGCAACAATCAGTGTATGCGTTGTGTAGGGTGGTCGGAACTGCTGAACCAGTGCTTCTGCATCAAACGGCATACGTTTTAATGTACAGACACTGCCTAGCGCCCAAATTAAATCATTTTTTTTTAGATTTTCGTGTTCTGCGGAGGTCCGCTTATGTATGCGGAGAAATGCCATGATGTTTGCCACCTATCAGATACTGAAAGGAAGCAAATTTATTTTTGTAAAGATTATTGGTCAATCTTGATTTGTACTGTATGCCAAACTTGTACAGCATTAGCGAGTGGGCGCATGTAAATGAACATACTGATTCCAATTGTGCGTTAAACGAAATATCACAGCATAAAAATCAACTACTGCTCAAATAACGGACTGCCCCAGTCGTCTGGCCAACTCAACAAACTGTACTAATGGCACAGTCTCAGGGCGCGCCTGTGGATTAAGACCCGCATCAATTAATTGATTTTCGGTGAAGAGATCTGAGAGGCAATTACGAAGTACTTTACGTCGCTGCGAAAAAGCTTTGGTCACGACCTGTTCGAGTTTGCGCTGCTCGCAATCTAATGGCTGGGCAATCGGTTGCATACGCACGATGGCAGAATCCACTTTGGGTGGCGGGTCGAATGCAGTTGGTGGCACGATGAAAAGTAATTGCATCTGATAGCGCCATTGCAGCATGACAGAAAGCCTGCCGTATTCTTTACCACCAGGCGCAGCTACCATGCGCTGCACGACTTCTTTTTGCAGCATGAAATGCTGGTCTTCTATCAGATGGGTATATTGGGTCAGATGAAAGAGTAGTGGGCTGGAAATGTTATAGGGAAGATTACCTACAACACGCAACTTGCGCCCTGGTGCCTCTGAAGATTTTGCCAGCGCACCAAAATCAAACTGTAACGCATCACCGGAATGAATAATGAGCTTGTCCGGATTGAATTTTTTTTGCAGTATGGTCACCAGATCTCTATCTAGTTCGACTACTTGCAGCTTGTTTAATTCTTTAAGTAGTAATGCAGTCATTGCACCCTGCCCCGGGCCGATTTCGACCATATTGTCGTCTGGCTGCGGCGCAATCATCTGGATAATGTCTTGCAGAACAAATTGGTCAGTTAAAAAATTCTGACCGAATCGTTTTTTGGCAAAGTGCTTCATGAAAGATGTATCGCCATCTGACAAGCAACGCGTATCGCTTCTATCATGCTGCCGCAATCTGCATTGCCCGAGCCAGCTGCTGCCAGGTCGAGTGCCGTTCCATGATCAACTGAGGTGCGAATGATAGGTAACCCTAATGTGATGTTGACGCCACGTCCGAAGCTGGCATGTTTTAGTACAGGTAAACCCTGATCGTGATACATGGCCAGCACGCAGTCTGCTTCTTTCAAATATTTTTCTTGAAATAATGTATCAGCCGGATAGGGCCCTGATATTTTCCAGCCTAGTGCTTGTGCCACCTTGATTACCGGAGTGATGACATCAATTTCTTCACGTCCCAGATAGCCGCCCTCACCGGCATGCGGGTTTAATCCTGCGACCAGAATGCGGGGACTAGCGATGCCGAAACGCTGTTGCAGATCATGATGGATGATGGTGATAGTTTTTAGCAGACTGTCGAACTGTATCGCTGAAGGTACATCTTTGAGTGCCAGATGGGTGGTCGCTAGCGCTACCCGCAAGCTGTCCGCCGCTGCGCCGCCGGCAAGCATCATCACGACCTGATCAGTATCAGTCTTAGCTGCAAGATATTCGGTATGACCGGTAAAGGCGATACCCGCATCATTGATAACGCTTTTTTGTACAGGTGCCGTGACGATTGCGTCAACATGCCGTTCACGGGCCGCATCGATAGCAAGATCGAGCATTTGTATAACTGCTGCGCCATTACGCGCATCAAGCTTGCCTGCTACGACTGGAGCCTGCACAGGGCTATCCAACACATACAGACATTGACTTTGCTTTTGCATGGCGTTGAATTGTGCCGCAGTAGCGCAGGGTGTGACAACCATGCCGGGAGCGAGGTGCTCAGCTAATGCCGTTATCTGCAACGCGTCACCAATTAGCAAAAAATCAGCAAGGTCTTGTGTTTGCAGCACAGCTCGGATGGAAATTTCCGGTCCTATTCCCGCAGGCTCACCACAGGTAATGGCGATAACTGGCCGCAAAACCTTAGGCAGGGAAAATTGATCGGGCAGGTTCAAAACAGACAGTCGTTATAAAAACACATGCTGGCTTATTGCGCCTGAGTGGTGTCATCAAGCCTGTATTCTACGTAAGTCCGGTCACGCAGCTGGCGTAGCCAGTCTTCATAAGCATCTTCGAGTTTGCGGTCACGCAATGCCTGACGCGCAATCAATCGCTGACGTTCACGTGAAACTTCTTCTGTCTTGCGCTCTATGACTTCGATCAGGTGATAACCAAACGGTGACTCCACAGGTTCACTGACTTGCCCAGGCCGCAAAGCATTCATTGCTCGCTCGAATTCAGGTACGGTATCACCCGGATAAACCCAACCCAGATCGCCGCCCTTGCCGGCAGATAAATCATTGGAATACAACTTGGCCAAGTCTTCAAATTTTGCAGCATTGTTGTCGAGTCGCGCTTTGAGCTCCACCATTTTGCGCCTTGCTTCATTGGCAGAAATAACTTGATTGACTTTGATGAGGATATGGCGCGCGCGCGTTTGTTGCACCATGTTCGTAGCGCCGCTTTTGACGACACTAGCACTGCGCCTGCCCGCCATCTTCAAGATATGAAACCCATTGGCGCTGCGGACTAATGGCGCAACCTCACCTTCTTTGAGTTTTTCTGTAGTTTCAACGAAGAGCTGCGGCAAGCGCGAGGGACTGCGCCAACCCAGCTGTCCACCGGTCATAGCATCACTGGCATCGGAAAAACTCGCTGCAACTTTGGAAAAATCTGCGCCAGATTTAATTTGCGCTAATGCGGTCTCTGCACGCTTGCGACGCTCTGCGATTTGATCGGCAGAAGCATTTTCTGGCACCCGCACCAAAATATGCACGATATTAATTTCATCTTCCGCACCCTGCGCCTTGCCGGAAGATGTGGCCAGATAGTTATCGACTTCAGATTCAGTAACTTGCAGTTTGTTGTCGACTTCGCGTTCTCGCAGCCGCTGCAAAGCGATTTCTTCGCGTATCTCTTCGCGAAAACGTGTAAAAGATACGCCATCACGCTCGATCTGACCACGAAAATCTTGTATGGATAATTTATTTTGCTCAGCAATTCTGGCAACGGAACGGTCTAACATGGCGTCATCAATACGTATGCCATATTCTTTTGCCAGTTGCAACTGCGCACGATTGACTATCATGCGTTCCAGTAGCTGTTTTTTTAATACGTCACGCGAGGGCATTTGCATGTTCTGACTTTTCATGCGGCGTTCGATTAGCAGCAAACGATCTTCCAGCTCTCGCTGCGTGATGACTTCCATATTGACCACGGCAATGATGGCATCAACCAGCACTGGCTGGCGGCCAGATGCTGGTTTATCTTCCGCACTAGCCTGGGGCATTGCAAAAAATAATAGCGCTGCCAGCAAGCCCGTAAATTTCAAATGCGGTTTTGAGGTAGCTGCGAAAATGCTGTAGGTATTTTTCATCATTATGATAATTAGTATCAGTGTCAATTTTTAAAAATCTCCGCCTAATCAGGCTGAGTAAGCTTCTGATAGCCCGGCACATTAGCGCGCAATGCGCGCATAGGATTAGAACCTATGGTGGATAATCCATTAAATTCCAGTTGCAAGAAGAATGTCGTATTGGTTTCGTTAGCAGCGGTTGGTATACGCTGCCCTACAAAACGAAAAATCCAGCAATCCGCTCTGTACTCAACACCAAACAGTGACTGGCCTAGCCTGCTGTCTTTGATCAGATAATTCAATCGCCCCACGCCATACCAGCGACTGCTTAATGGCCATTGGCCTGAAACGTCAAACAACTCAAAATTTGTATCCGTACCGTTGTTAAGATTACGAATGTCACGACGATACTGCACATTCAATAATTTCATCGGTGCAGGCTGCCAGAAAGAACCAAAATTCACACGGTTAATTTCTTTGTTAGTCTGACTATATTGCAGATTACCATCGAGGCGTAGTTCTCTGCTAACACGACCAGATGTCAGAAACAAAATATCTGACCGGGTATCTGTAGTGCCGGAAAGGGTTGAAAGTACTACGCGCTGATCTTCAAAGGCAAATCTTTGTGCCACTGCCATTCTGAGACGCTCTTCACCATTGACCTCCAAAAAACGTGAAGTCAATGCTGCTGTCACCGTATTTGCATCGCCGATACGATCGCCACCTATAAAACGATTCTCACGAAAGATTTGCGCAAAATTAAAGTCGGCTTCGTTACTATCAAATGTAGGATAAATATTGGCGTCTTGTCTGACAAACGGCGTGTAGGTATAAAACAGCCTTGGCTCCAGCGTATTTAGGGCAGGTCTGCCAAAGAAAGTTGCATCGCGTTCGAAAATTAAACCCGAATCTATTGAAACGGTAGGCAAAACACGGCTCGGTGCATTCATGCTCGCATTCGTTACCTGATCAAGGTTATAGGTGGTGCCATGCAAGGACAGGCTGGGTCGAACAAAATAACCCGGCTTATTCAGCGCATAGGAAATGCGAGGATTAAATATCAGGCGATCGCCCTGCTCTTTCGTGGCGTGCGTAAAGCGCGTGAATTCAGAGTTCACATTCCAGCTCAAACCGCTGTCGCTATAACCAAACTGGTTCAGATTAAGTTGGGGCAGCCGGCCATACGGCGCTGTGATAGGTGCGTTCACATCCTGCAATATCTGATATTCAGTTAGACGTGCCAGTCCATTCCAACCTGGCCCTGCATAGGTGAGTTGTAAATTACGTGTGAGTAGGCGAAGTCGCGCTGCTGTACGTGAAAGAGGAAAGTCTTTGGAATAATTATCATCTGAGGCCGCATTCAGGTCAGCGTAAAAATCCAAACCGGGTGCCAGGTTATGTTTATGTATCGTTGACAATGCATAACGACCATCGCCAATCACAGCATCAGAATTAAGAAACTCAGTACGCGTGTTACCGGAATAATCACGATCAAGATAGCGTGCATGTGCACCCATCATCAGACCGCGACGCGAAATATACTGCGGATAAAGTGTCAGATCACGATTTGGTGCAATGTCCAGGTAATAAGGCGTTGTCACTTCCAAGCCACCAGTAGTGGATGTGGCAATCGTGGGCGCAAGAAAGCCGGAGACGCGCTCCTCTGACAACGGAAAGGAAACATAAGGTGTACCAGCAATAGGTATGCCTTTAAATACCAAGACTGCGCCTTTGGCCTCTCCAATTTGACGATCATTGTCCAATGTCAGCTTGCTGGATTTCAGATACCAATCCGGATCCGGACCTTCACATGTGGTGAACACGCCTTTAACTACTGTGACTGAATCCTGCGATTCAAAATCGATACGTTCAGCACTACCCTGCGCATTTTTGCGCAGCAAGCGATAAACCGGACTATCCATATAGCCAACACCGGTATCCATTTTCAGTTTCAATGCATTACCGGTAAAGTGATCTCCGGCGCGGTCTATGACGACATTACCTTTGGCATTAATTTTGTCATCAACGATATCGTAATCAACGCGGTCAGCTTCTATCAATGTAGGCCCACGCTCAATTTTTACGTTATTTTCCAGCTGCAATTCACGATCCGGCCGACCACTTATTTTTTCTGCTTGCATAGACAGCGGACCATCCTGCCCGTTGCTATTTTTAGCATCTGATGTTTGCGCGCGTGCGCCCTCGGTGATTGACAGCGAAGTCAACACCAGGATAACAGCGGAAAAATAAGAAATAAATTTAATTGGGGACATGCGCCGTATCTTGGAAGGGGACATCGCGCACCTAATAGGCGCATTACTATGATGAATCCCGTATTATATGGGAACTCACTGCCGAAATTGCATTACCGGCACATCTCACAATCCTGCTTTCCCGGTATTTTTCATGTCAGACTTATACGATTCCGATTCTCGCCTGTCTTTGCTCCGCACTTGGTTGTCCAGTGTGTCAGCGCCAATTACGCAAATTTCCAGCCTGCGTCCCGCCTCTGCAGATGCCAGTTTTAGACGCTATTTCCGGGTCGATGGCATAGATGGCAACACTTACATCGTCATGGATGCGCCGCCGCCGCAAGAGGATGTGCGTCCTTTCGTGCAGATCGCAGCGCTCTTTGGCGCCACTGGCCTATCTGTCCCTGACGTACTCGCGCAAGATGCCGATCAGGGCTTTTTACTCCTTACCGATCTGGGCTCGACCACTTATTTGAAGCAACTCACTCCAGACACTGCTCACAAACTCTATCTGGAGGCTATTTCATCACTGGTGCAGTTACAAACACATAGCCAACCCGGTGTTTTGCCGGAATATGACCGCGCCATGCTGCATCGTGAGCTAATGTTGTTTCCAGATTGGTATCTCGGCAAGCATCTGGGCGCGACATTGTCAGAGCAGCAAAACACTGACCTTAACAAGGTCTTTGATACGCTGCTTGCCAATAATCTTGCGCAAGCACCCGTCTTTGTTCATCGTGATTATCATTCACGCAATTTAATGGTGCTAGACCAAGGCAATCCCGGCATATTGGACTTTCAAGATGCGGTATACGGCCCCATCACTTACGATCTGGTCTCGCTGCTGCGCGATGCGTATGTGCAGTGGGATGAAGAAATGGTGCTGGACTGGGCAATTCGCTATTGGGAACTCGCCAGGCGCGCAGGACTGCCTGTTAATCCGGATATTGATGCGTTTTATCGTGACTTTGAATTCATGGGACTGCAACGTCATCTGAAAGTACTGGGCATTTTTGCGCGTCTTTATCATCGCGATGGCAAAGACGCCTATTTGAAAGATCTGCCGCTGGTTATGGAATACACCCGCAAGACTGCGCATCGCTACATAGAACTCAAACCGCTCATCCGGCTCTTGGATGCGTTCGAAGAAAAGTCTCCGCAAGTCGGCTATACATTCTGAATATGAAGGCACTGATTTTTGCTGCGGGTCGGGGCGAGCGCATGCGCCCGCTCACCGACACCTGTCCCAAACCACTGCTTAAGGTGCGCGGGCGGGCGCTGATAGTCTGGCATATCGTCAATCTGGTTCGAGCCGGCATCACTGAAATAGTCATCAATCATGCACATCTGGGTCAGATGATAGAAGATGAGCTGGAAGATGGCAGTAAGTTTGGTGCGCAGATTTTATATTCGCCTGAAGGTCAGGCGCTGGAAACTGCAGGCGGCATAGCACTAGCGCGCCACCTGCTGGGCAATGATCCTTTCCTTGCATTAGCGGGTGATATTTATTGTCCGCATTTTGATTTTTCGCAGGTTCAAGATGTGCTGCAAGATGAAGACGTCTGGGGTAAACCTTATCCAGTTGACTCACGCGATCTGGGCTGGCTGTATCTGGTTAACAATCCGGCACACAATCCGGCTGGTGATTTTTCGCTGAATAATTTCAGCATCGGCAATACGGGTGAGCCGCGTTATACATTCTCAGGCATAGGCGTCTACAGACCAGAATTATTTGACGGCATCACACCCGGCAACAGCGCAAAGCTCGCTCCCATACTGCGTAAATATGCAGATGAGCGCAAAATCGGTGGCGAACACTATCGCGGCGATTGGACTGACGTCGGCACTGTTGAGCGTCTTGAACAACTCAATGCACCACTTCATCACGGAAAAAAATCATGAACGTCTATGCAAAACGTCGCGCAGTCTTACTTGAGCGCATGCACGCAGAAGGTGGCGGCGTTGCCATCATACCGACCGCACCTGAAGTCATGCGCAACGCCGATGCAGACTACCCGTATCGTCACGACAGTTATTTTTATTATCTGACTGGCTTTACCGAACCTGAAGCCACGCTCGTTTTAGTAGCAGGCGCAGAAAATCAGTCCATATTATTTTGTCGCGAAAAAAATCTTGAGCGTGAAATATGGGACGGTTATCGCTATGGTCCGGCTGCTGCACAAACGCATTTCGGATTTGATGCCGCTTTTGCTATCGACATCATAGATACAGAATTACCCAAGCTGATGACCAACACGCAAACGCTATTTTATGCGCTGGGTAATGATGCAAAACTGGATGCAAAAATACAAAGCTGGTTAAATACAGTCAGACTGCAAGTCAGAGCTGGTGTCACTGCGCCTTCTGCTGCCATGGATGTACGCGTGATGCTAAATGAAATGCGACTCTTTAAAGACAGCGAAGAAATTAGCATCATGCAGCGTGCTGCAGATATCTCTGCGCATGCCCATGCACGCGCCATGCGCATGGCCAAGCCCGGTATGCGCGAATATCATCTGGAAGCCGAACTACTGCATGAATTTCGCAGCCAGGGTTCGCAATATCCAGCCTACGGCTCTATCGTAGCCACCGGCGCCAACGCCTGTGTGCTGCACTACCGTGCCAGTGATGCAGAATTACGCGATGGCGATCTGGTGTTAATCGATGCAGGGTGTGAGCTGGATAGCTACGCATCGGACATCACGCGCACTTTTCCTGTCAATGGAAAATTCAGCGGTCCGCAAAAAGCCTTATATGAAATCGTGCTCGCGTCACAATATGCAGCTATTGCAGCAACCAAACCTGGCATGCGTTTCACCGACGGCCATGATGCAGCGGTACAAGTTCTGGCGCAAGGCATGCTCGATACGGGTCTCTTAGATAAAAACAAAGTCGGCACGCTTGATGATGTGATTGCCAAAGGCGATTTTCGTCAGTTCTACATGCACCGTACCGGCCACTGGCTGGGCATGGACGTGCATGATGTCGGTGACTACCGCGATCCTGCACCGGCAGGCGCAGACAAACCATGGCGCACACTACAGCCGGGCATGACACTAACCATAGAGCCAGGCATTTATGTCAGACCAGCAGCAGGCGTGCCGGAACAATTCTGGAACATTGGTATACGCATCGAAGATGATGCGCTAGTCACGGAACAGGGCTGCACCATCCTGACTCGCAATACACCCAAGACCATAGAAGAAATCGAAACCGTCATGCGTGGCTAATCCGTGACGACACCAACCCATTTTGATTGTGCAATTGCAGGTGCTGGTCCGGTTGGCTTGGCATTCGCTGCAATGCTTGCCAAACACCGTGGTGATGGCAAGGGCATCGCGCTCATCGATGCAAAATCGCCAGCAATGGCAGCATGCGATCCGCGCTACATCGCACTTTCTTATGGTAGTCGTCAGTTGCTTGAGCAAATACAGGCATGGCCATCTGCCACTACACCGATTACCCAAATTCATGTTTCGCGGCGCGGCAGTTTTGGCCGTACGCTAATAGATAGCAAAGCCTATGATTTGCCGGCCCTTGGTTATGTATGTCGCTATGGTGATCTGATAGAGGCACTTGATAATTCACTCGCAGACAGCGGCGTTACCATGCTTAGGCCATCCACTGTTTTATCGATGGTTGAGCAGGCAAACTGTGTCACGCTCAATCTCGATGCTGGCAACGTTATTCATGCTGATTTAATGGTGCAAGCTGAAGGCGGTGTATACGGTAGCCAGTCAGAAAAATCCATGCACCGCGATTATGATCAGACCGCCATCATTGCCTCAGTCATCAGTAGCGCTGCGATTGCCGGACGTGCCTTTGAACGCTTCACCGCAGAAGGCCCGCTGGCGCTGCTGCCGCAAGGCGATGCTTATTCTATGGTGTGGTGCGCGCGGCCAGATAGCGTGAAGCGTTTGCTGGCTTTAACCGATGCAGAATTTCTGGCCGCATTGCAACAGGCATTTGGTCAACGCGTAGGCATGTTCACACAAGTGAGTGCACGTAATAGCTATCAACTGGGACTCAATGCAAATCCGGCACCAACATCACGCACCATTGCAATTGGCAATGCCGCTCAAACACTGCATCCGGTTGCGGGGCAGGGTTTCAATCTGGGCTTAAGGGATGCTTATGTGCTGGCTGCATTACTGGCGCAAGAATTCACGCCTGCCGCATTAGCCAAGTATCACGCCTTGCGACAAAGCGACCGCAGCACAACCATACGACTGACTGATTTTATGGCTCGCGCTTTTGCAGGTGGCGCAGATGGGTCTGTGCTTCAGGCCACGCTTGGTCTTGCGCTGGGATGTATGGATGTCATGCCAGCAGCAAAACGATTGCTGGCGGAACAGATGATGTTTGGGTGGCGTTGAAATTCCAGCGTTTTAGCTAACAGATGCAGCAGACAATAAATTAAGCAAAAGCGCATCTTTCTGCGTGCAAGTTGCATCCAGATCATGAAAATACTGCAAACTTCTTAAATTATCATTGGATCTGGTCGTGGCATCACCACGCGTCATTTTAATTTTCTTAAAATATTCTAATGACTGAATCACATAGTGATTAATTTGAAATAACTGATTATCAGATAGCGTGCGGGAAGAGCAGACGCCCTTAATTTTATGTATGCCGATGTTGTTACGTGTTTTTAATACGGCCGTTCTGCATATCCATTTCGTGTCAGTATGCGCACCTAATTTTTCTTGCCTCATCAAAAAATCTCTGCGTATGCTGATTGGATGCGCATCAAGTCCGCTGCTACCGAAAATTGACCAGTTTGTATAGATCACATCAAAAAAATCAAATCCTTCAAGAGCCTGACTTAAATTCAATTGTGGATCTTTACAAAACCAAAACTCATCCAGATCAGCCACCATCAGCCACTCACATTCATTTCGGATTTTGAAATGCTGAATGGTTTTCCAATAGTGTCTTTTTTGGCGCCAGGGTTTTTCTAAAATGATCAGCTTTAAAATTCCCTTATCTACCCATTTTTGGGCAAGTGCCACGCTCGCATCATTACTACCATTGTCTATCAAATAAATTTGATCAACGCCTTGCCATACATAATGCTGCACCCATTCATCAATATTCATCGC
>CAIVDH010000053.1 GCA_903904635.1 uncultured Burkholderiales bacterium
ACTCTGTAGTCAGAGGCTGCGACCGCATCGTGCCGGTTGACATTTATGTGCCTGGCTGTCCACCTACTGCAGAAGCTTTGTTATACGGCATCATGCAGCTGCAAAACAAGATCCGTCGTACCAACACGATAGCGCGCTGATCATGAGCACCAAACTTGAAATACTTGAAACGTCTTTACGTGAAGTGCTGGGCGAAAAAATCCAGAGTCTCAATATCGCACTAGGCGAAGTTACGCTGGTAATAAAATCGGATGACTATCTGTCCGCGATGCAGACACTGCGCGATCATGCCGATCTGCGTTTTGAACAGTTGATGGATCTCTGCGGTATGGATTATTCCACCTATGGTGATGGTGCCTGGGATGGTGCGCGTTTCGCTGCAGTTACGCACTTACTTTCGGTCAGCAAAAACTGGCGTGTGCGTGTGCGCACCTTTGCGCCGGATGATGACATGCCACTGATTCCTTCTGTTTCTGAATTATGGTCAGCCGCAAACTGGTATGAGCGTGAGGCGTTTGATCTGTTTGGCATTTTGTTTGATGGCCATAATGATCTGCGTCGCTTGCTGACTGATTATGGTTTCATCGGCCATCCATTCCGCAAAGATTTCCCTGTTAGTGGCTATGTTGAAATGCGCTACGACCCTGAGCAGAAGCGCGTCATTTATCAGCCCGTGACGATAGAGCCCAGAGAAAATGTTCCGCGCGTGATACGCGAAGAAAATTACGGGATCAAATAATCATGGCTGAAATTAAAAATTACACTCTTAACTTCGGTCCTCAGCATCCTGCCGCACACGGTGTGTTGCGACTGGTGTTAGAACTTGATGGTGAAGTCATACAGCGCGCAGATCCACATATAGGTCTGTTACATCGTGCTACTGAAAAACTCGCCGAGCAAAAAACATATCTGCAGTCTGTGCCCTATATGGACCGTCTCGACTATGTGTCGATGATGTGTAATGAGCACGCTTATGTGATGGCGATAGAAAAATTACTGGGTGTTGAAGTGCCGCTGCGTGCGCAATACATACGCGTGATGTTCGATGAAATTACGCGCTTGCTGAATCACTTGCTATGGCTGGGTGCGCATGCGTTAGACGTTGGTGCCATGGGTGTGTTTCTGTATGCATTCCGTGAGCGTGAAGATTTAATGGACTGCTATGAAGCGGTTTCCGGCGCTCGCTTGCATGCGGCTTATTATCGTCCGGGCGGCGTGTATCGCGATTTGCCTGACAACATGCCGCAATATCAGGCTTCATTAATGCGCAATGACCGCGCAATCTCACGTCTGAATGAAAATCGTCAGGGCTCATTGCTTGATTTCATCGAAGATTTTACTAATCGGTTTCCAACGTATGTGGATGAATATGAAACGCTGCTGACTGATAATCGTATCTGGAAACAGCGTCTGGTTGGCATCGGCGTGGTTTCACCTGAGCGTGCGCTTGCGATGGGATTCACCGGCGCAATGTTGAGAGGCTCAGGCATAGAATGGGATCTGCGTAAAAAACAACCTTACGAAGTTTATGACCTGCTCGATGTTGATATTCCGGTAGGCGTAAATGGCGAGTGCTACGACCGCTATTTGGTGCGCGTGGAAGAAATGCGTCAATCTAACAAGATCATCAAGCAATGTGTGGAATGGTTACGCAATAATAATGGCCCTGTCATGTCTGACAACCATAAAGTGGCGCCACCTTCGCGTGTGGATATGAAATCCAACATGGAAGAGTTGATCCATCACTTTAAATTATTCACCGAGGGTTTTCACGTGCCTGCTGGTGAGGCTTACGCTGCCATTGAACATCCGAAGGGTGAGTTTGGTATTTACCTCGTCTCTGACGGTGCAAATAAACCGTATCGCCTGAAAATTCGCGCCCCCGGTTTTGCTCACCTGGAAGGACTGCATGAAATGGCAAAAGGGCACATGATTGCTGACGCTGTCACCATCATCGGTACCCAGGATATTGTGTTCGGCGAAATTGATCGCTAGAGCGCCAAGTAAATGCAAAAGGCATAGATGATGCAGCTATCAGAACAAGCATACAAAAAGATTGATCGTGAAATCGCGAAATATCCTGCTGATCAAAAACAGTCAGCAGTGATGTCGGCGCTTGCCATCGCACAAGATGAAAAAGGCTGGCTGGCACCGGAATTAATGCAAGAGGTTGCACAGTATCTGGGCATGACGGCAATTGCAGTTCAGGAAGTCGCCACTTTTTACGCGATGTATAACACCAAGCCTACCGGTAAAAACAAAATTACGATATGCACCAACCTGCCTTGTGCGCTGGCTGGTGGTGAGCGCGCAGCGCAATACCTGAAGCAAAAATTAGGTATAGATTATGGTGACACCACAGCAGATGGCCAATACACCTTGCAAGAAGGAGAGTGTATGGGCGCCTGTGCGGATGCGCCTGTGCTGCTAGTCAATAACAAGCGTATGTGCAGCCACATGGCAAATGAAAAAATTGATGCGTTGGTACAGGAGTTAAGCAAATGACCAGCCTGCATACACGTCACATCAAGCCGCTGATACTCGCCGGACTGGATGGCCAAAACTGGCATTTGTCAGATTACGTCCAGCGCGGTGGCTACAGTGCCCTGACGCGCATACTGAATGAAAAAATCACGCCCGAACAAGTGATAGCCGAGCTGAAGGCCTCTTCTTTGCGCGGCCGTGGCGGCGCCGGATTTCCGACTGGTTTGAAGTGGAGCTTTATGCCCCGTCAGTTTCCAGGTCAAAAATATCTGGTCTGTAATTCTGATGAAGGCGAGCCGGGTACATTCAAAGATCGCGACATCATGCGCTACAACCCGCATGCGCTGATCGAAGGCATGGCCATCGGCGGCTACGCCACCAATTCGACCGTCGGCTACAACTACATCCGCGGCGAGTTCATGGCCGAGCCGTTCCCGCGCTTCGACGCGGCGATCAGGGAGGCCTACGCCGCCGGGTTGCTCGGCAGGAACATCCTGGGCTCAGGCGTCGACTTCGACCTCTACGCCTTCATGGGCGCGGGCGCCTACATCTGCGGCGAAGAGACTGCCCTGCTCGAGTCGCTGGAAGGCAAGCAGGGGCGGCCCCGCTTCAAGCCGCCGTTCCCGGCCAATTTCGGCCTGTACGGCAAGCCCACCACGATCAACAACGCGCAGAGCTACGCGTCGGTGCCGACGATCCTGCGCAAGGGTCCGGACTGGTTCGCGGGCCTCGGACCGCCCAATTCCGGCGGTACGGTAATCTTCTCGGTCTCGGGTCACGTGGCG